>NZ_JAECVY010000008.1:0-137611 GCF_016055075.1 Thermoactinomyces sp. CICC 10522
GAGGTACGCCGCCGGGAACGGGTGATTCGGATCTTTCCGAATCGAGCTTCCGCGTTGCGTTTGCTGGGAGCACTACTGATGGAAGTGGACGAAAAATGGTCCAGTGGTAGAAAGTACTTGGACATGACCGAGTACTTGGAGTGGCGAAAATCCAAAGAAAAACCTCAGCCAAAAGTCACACGCATAAGTTGAACGCCGACTTTTTCTGACCGTGGAAATTTACACATAATTTTGGACTTGATCTCCGATTGCTCCATAACCTACCTGATCCAGTTAATTATGATATTGGAGAAGGTTTAAATACTGCAAAGAATGCAATGATGAAAGCAGGTCTTGTGGCTCCGGAAATCGAGGAGTTAGAAAATTCTGTAGTTGTTACATTAAAACATCAAAAACTTGCTTCAATCGAAGATCAGATTATGGAATATCTAGAAAACCATTCGTTTGTAACGAACAAAATCATCCGAAACTTGACAGGAGAGAACTCGGAGAACAAAGTAAAAAGGGCATTCCAACGATTAAGAAAACAAGGGAAAATTGAGCCTCTTGATCCTAATGCTAATGCGTTCAATTTTAAATATAGAAAAGTCTCCAAGAAATAAAAGTAAATTTTTAATCATATATTTACAAAATTCAAATTCCTGCAAAAAAACCAACGATTAAACCAATCGATTAGTTCTGCTATTTCTTACACCCCCAAAGCTCATCCCTCAGCACAAAGAACCGGCCTCTAACTCTTTATGGGCCGGTTCTTCGCTAATTTTAATCGTTTACGATCTCCAGCGCTTTTTCCAGCAAATGATCGGAAATCTCCTGTTGCAATAATGCGATGTTTTGCCCGATTCGCTCCGGTCGTTTGCTGCCGACCAGGATCGAGCTGATACCCGGATTCCGATAGAGGAATTGCAGAGCGAGAGCCGTCAGTTGGTCACCGTTTCCGCCGACGAGTTCCAGCAGGGCGAGCACTTTCTTCTTATGCTTGAATTGCTCGTTCAGATGAGGCAGGACACGGGCGGACAGGAGGCCGGCGGCCAGGCCGGAACGGATGAAGACGCCAATTCCTTTTTCACGGCAAAGGGCAATGTTTTTTTCGTTGGTTTGATCAAGAAGATTATATCCCATTTGCATTACGTCAAATTCGCCCGATTCGATTAACCGCGTGGCCAATTCCCCGTCGATCGAGGCACCGAGGTAACGGATCTTTCCTTCCCTCTGCGCATCCTTCATCGCGGCCAGCGTTTCCCCCTCATCAATTACCCGTTCGGGGTCAGGTCCAAAATGGATTTGCATAATGTCGATCACATCGGTTTGCAACTGCTTGAGACTGCGGTCAATCGACTCTTTGACGGCGCGGTAGGAAAAATCGTAGTAGGTGTCCGGTTCTTTGCTGTGTTCTCCGCATTTGGTGGCGAGAATAAATTCATGGCGGCGGGAGGACAAAAACTTGCCGATCCGCTCTTCACTCCGGTGGTACGCGCTGGCTGTATCGATGAGATTGATGCCGGCATCAAGCACCGCATGCAGTACTTTTTCCGCTTGTCTGTCGTCAGGCTTTTGCCTCTCCCTGCCGTCTCCCAATCCCCAGTCCCGTCCGATTTCCAAAGCGCCAAAGCCCAAAAAGGTGACCGCGGCACCGATCCTCGGAATCTCTCTTTTTTCCAATGCTCTTTTCATCCTGGTTCCCTCCCGGGTCTCCGATTTTCCCCACTCATCCCGACGTAGCCACAGGCAATGCTGCGGACAAGGAGAAAATCCCCTTTTAACCGTTGTGCAAAACATCCTAATTCTGCTGTAACATCACTTTCCGCGGCCCGACTGTTACATGCGGATAACCCGAACCCTTCGCTGCAATTCGGTGTCGGCAAAAAGCCGTATTTTTCTATAAAAACCAGCATACTTTTCTGCGTTCATCCTAAAAAACCGTCCGGCTCGAGCGGCATGTTCCGCTGAACCGGACGGTTTTTGCCTGTTACCACGGCCGGATCGGACCATCATCCAGGCAACCGGGCCGAATTAATCCTTTTACATAGTTGCTGCTGAGGGGAAGCGTTATGACATGGGAAAGCCAATGCTCATGTTCCGACTCCGGAAGGCGTCCGGCCAAACTCTCCAGCGCGACTTGGATAATGGAATCGCCCTCGCCGCTGATGCCGAAATCGAGTGACCAGCCCCCGGTTTTCTTTAATCTTCCGGAAGTATCCGTCCGGATGATTTGGAAATTGGGATTTTGCCGATAATGATCGAGCACCTTGGCATCGAAAAACAGGGGAAGTTTTTCCAATTTCGTCCCCGTGAAGACCGTCGCATATAATTGCCGTAAAATCGGTTCGCCTGCAATGGATTGAGGTTCCAGTTTCATTGTTTACCGCTCGATCGGGTTTCCGACCATACTGCCCCATTCGGTCCAGGAGCCGTCATAGTTGCGGACATTTTTGAAGCCGAGCAATTCGCGCAGGACGAACCAGGTATGTGCCGAACGTTCGCCGATCCGGCAATAGGTGATCACGTTTTTGTCCGGAGTAACACCAAGCGAGTTATAAAGTTCTTTCAGCTCATCAAGGGATTTGAAGGTACCGTCTTCATTGGTCGCTTTTGCCCAGGGGATGTTCACGGCTCCCGGTACGTGTCCTCCGCGTTGGGCCGTTTCCGTCATGCCCGGGGGTGCGATTACTTCACCGCTGAATTCCTGCGGGCTGCGAACGTCAACCAGTACAGTGGAATCGCTGCCAATGGCCGATCTCACATCCTGATAGAGAGCACGAATCGACTGATCAGCCGTTTTGACCGGATATTGCACTGCCGTTACTGACGGCACCTCTTTAACAAACGGGCGTCCTTCCAATTCCCACTTTTTGCGTCCGCCGTTCATCAATTTCACTTTATCATGACCAAAAATTTTCAGTTGCCAATAAGCATAAGCTGCAAACCAGTTATTGTTATCACCGTAAAGAATGATTTCCGTATCAGGGGTAATGCCGGATTTTCCCAACAGTTCCGCCAATTGCTCAGGGGTAAGAATATCCCGGCGTACTTGGTCGTTCAATTGTGTCGTCCAGTTCCAGGCGATCGCCCCTTCGATATGCCCTGTATCATAAGCCGTTGTATCCACATCAACTTCTACCAAACGCACATTTTGATCATCTTTGTGCTCCGCTACCCACTCAGTGGTCACAAGAACATTGGCGTCCAGATCAGCCATAGACAAGACCTCCTCTATGTAAATAAAGTTTTACAAGGAGTCGGAATATTACTCGACTAAATCCCGTGTATTCCGACTGGCTTTATAATAAAATACACCTTTTTAAAACAAATGGCAAGCGAAAATGGTAATATTATTAAAAATTAATCAAACACAGTCCATTTATGCATAATTTTTCGCCGATTCAGCCTGTTTGTGCCAAACTGAGCAACTTGTCCGTTACTCTATCTTCTCCCCGTTCATATAATATGATAGATTCTGATCATCTCTTCTCCGATGCACTCCCCTCTTTACTCCTTCTCATAGATCTTCAATCTTTTATCCAGGTTCTTACCCCGTTTGAAAGGAGGTGATGGGTATGTGCTGCAGAAGAAGAAGACGCCGTCGATGCTTCTTGATCTGTTGCCCGCGCCGTCGCCACCACCACCGTCACCGTCATCACAAGTGCCATTGTAAATAACAAACAAACGGGTTGCTGATCCTGACGCCTCCAGTCCCTTGCCCTCGTTCAGGTCAGCAACCCTTTTTACATAAATAATCCGCCCCGGGGAATCCGGGATACTTGATCATGCCTCCGTCAACAAACGGTTTATTGGCTCATGTTTTTATGCAAAAAAAATAGCCTCCCGATTATTCGAAAGACTCGTCTTTAAAGATCCGGTTCAGATCAATTAAGAGATCGCTGAAAATGCTGACCGTAAAAACATCGCCCTTGACATAAACCTGCCGGTTGGCAAAACGGTTATTCTCGAGCAGAAAAACTTCCACATTTTCATTAAACGGGTCAACAATCCAGTATTCTTTGATCTTATATTTTTGATAAAGCTCAAATTTGTCGGTTTTGTCGCGCTTCGCGGCGATACCCGGCGAGAGCACTTCCACAATCAGATCCGGGCTGCCTTTGCACCCGCGCTCATCGATTTTCCGCGGATCACAGATAATGGACAAATCCGGTTGCACAACGTTAAAGGTGTGCTCATCCTCCTCTTTCTCCGAAAGGCGCACCTCAAACGGAGCCAAGTAAACCTTGCACCGTTTTCCGCTCAAATACTGGTAAAAGAGAACGAAGATATTGCCCAAAATCTCTTGGTGTTTCGATGAGGGGGCCGGAGTCATGTTATACGGGAGACCATCGATCAATTCACAGCGCTCATCCGGATCCCAACTTAAATAATCCCGGTAGGAATAACGGGTATTTGTCTCATAAGCCGGAGATTTCATCGCAACCCCTCCTCCGTTATTATACACCACTTTCCTTTATTTGACTTCAGAGAGGCAAAGATTGAGGAATTGCCGGGAGGATCAGGAGGGAGAAAGGGAAACCAAGCCCAAATCGCAACGCACTTATCACAAAAAAAGACCCTGCTCCTTCCGGGCAAGGCCTTCCGCATGCTTGGTGCTGAGGGTCGGACTTGAACCGACACGGTAGTCACCTACCGCAGGATTTTAAGTCCTGTGCGTCTGCCTATTCCGCCACCCCAGCAAGAGGTTGGTGCCGAAGGTGGGACTCGAACCCACACTCCTTTTGGGAACACGATTTTGAGTCGTGCGCGTCTGCCAATTCCGCCACTTCGGCAAATTATAACGACAAGAGACAATATATCATAACTATGTGCATTTGACAACCCCTCGGCCAATTTTTTCCGGGATCAGCCTTCCTGATTCTTTCCATCCTTTTTCATGCCGGTCCGTTGCGCCTGAAAAAACGCTTTTTCCAACTTTTTGCGGGCAAGGGTAAGTTCGTACAGGATTGCATCCTGAGTAACAAAATCATTTATCGGGCACTGATGCCCGCAATTCGGACAAATCAATTCCATCAGAATCGGGTCCTTTTCCGTCAATCGAAACCGCTTTTTGCATTCCGGGCATTCCAAATCATAGAAGAACGGTAATGGGTCCGGCAAATGATCCCACATATCTTCCTATCTCCCTATCACCATTTTAAAAGTTAATAAAATTCTACCATCCGAACCTGATTTTTCACAAGACTTTTGAGTTATTTTATTTTTAATTAAAATTAACTTGCGGCTGTATTCCCACTGTTGAATTCCGTACTCCCAAAAACCCATTCTGATCCGTTTTAATACGGCTGTTGCAAATTCAGCCGAAAAGCAAATCCGCTTCCTTGCATTAAAGCATATATAAAAACTTTAATCTCCGGATCGGTCACTTTCGCGTTTTTGTCTTTTAAAACAAGATTACAATAGGATATAATTAAATAGTTTAACGTTATCACACAGGAGAAAATAATAAAGATAAAAGGCAGTCCCCTGCCTGGATCAAGCAAACGACTTGAATGAAAGGGTGTCCATCCATTGATGCTGGATAAAATTCTGGCAAATTTTCCTCTCTGGACTTCATTAATTGCTATTTCTCTCGCCCAGTTGATTAAGGTTCCCTGGAATTTTTTTATTACGCGCAAATGGAATTGGGGCTGGCTGATCAATTCCGGCGGAATGCCGAGCGCCCATACTTCTGCCGTCACTTCACTGGCAACTTCGATCGGCCTGAGCCAGGGATTTAATTCACCCGATTTTGCCATCGCCACCATCGTCGGGATTATTGTGATGTATGATGCGACCGGGGTCCGCCGTCAGGCAGGCATGCACGCCCAAGTGTTAAACCAGTTAGTCGATGATTTTTCCGCCCTGTTAACGGAATTGCGCCATCTCAACAAAAACAAACCTTCGCCCGAAGCGCGCATCCGTTTAAAGGAAATCCTGGGACATCAACCGATTGAAGTATTTATCGGGGCTTGGTTTGGCATTTTGTTCGCCCTGCTGATGTATTGGATCTGGTATTAGCACAGAGACGGAGGGATCATCAAATTGCGAATCGTCTCCATTTGCCCGAGCAACACGGAGTTGCTGTACTTCCTCGGCGTGACGGATGAGCTGGCAGCTGTGGACAATTATTCAGACTGGCCGCCCCACTGGCAGGATTTGCCCAGAGTCGGCCCCGATCTGGATATTGATATTGAAAAAGTAAAATTATTTCAACCAGATTTGGTCATCGCTTCTCTGAGTGTTCCAGGCATGGAAAAAAATATTGAACGGCTGAAACAGGAGCGGATTCCCCACATCATTTTAAATCCAAAAACGCTCGCGGGGATTGCCGGTGATTTGAAAACTCTTGGCGAAGCGATCGGAAGAAAAAAAGCCGGAGAAAGAGCTGCTGAACGATTTTTACAGGAGATTGAAGCGATTAAGCAAAAGATTCCGCATCAGGAGAAACCGATTCGCCTTTATTGGGAGTGGTGGCCCAAACCCGTATTCACCCCCGGGGCGAAAAACTGGTTGACAGAAATCAGCCAGCTGGTCGGAGCTGTCAATGTATACGGCGAGGTTCCCCAGGACAGCGTGCAGACCGATTGGGACGATGTGCTGAAAAAAGATCCCGATCTGGCGCTGATCGTTTGGACAGGCATTCCCATCCGGCGCGTCAAAAAAAACCTCATCTGTTCCCGGCCCGGCTGGCAAGGACACCCTTTGGCAAACGAAAAAAATATATACATCTTGGAAGAAGGCTGGTATTGCCGCCCTTCCCCACGCATTTTAACCGGAATCAAACACCTCGCCCATATTCTCTACCCGGAACATTTCCCCCCGCAAACCGGAGAATAACCGCAAAGATGAAAATTTCAGCAAACCCGAGAGCGGGGCACCCCTGAACCATCTTCACAAAGGAAGAAAAGGGGCACCCCGCAGCCTTTACAGGATTGACAGTGACTTTGGTGCAACGCGAACCGTCACCGGAGCCCCGCCAAGCACCTCACCGTCCACATGGGCGATAAAGGGGGCATCCGTTTCAATGGTGATCTCCCGCCCGCTGTGAAAAACAACAGAAGGATGATGAATGTGTTTGCCGCGATAGGCGGAAGGGAAAACGCGCAAAAACTGCCCGGGGGTCAGGTTCCGCACACAGCAAAGATCCAAAAGCCCGTCGTTCATCTGCGCATGAGGACAAATGCGAATCCCGCCTGCGTAGTTGGGAATATTGGCGACCGCCACCAGCCATACCCCGTCGTATTCATACCGCCGTCCGTCTACGGTGATCACCGCCGGTTGCGGTTTAAACGATTTTAATGTTTTGATCGCCTCAATCCCGTAGGTAAGCCGCCCCAGCCATCTTTTGCGCTGCGACATATTGACCGCTTCTGCCACCTTCGCGTCAAATCCGATCCCCATAAAGCCGATCATATGGCGCTCTTTCAACATCCCGGTATCGACCTGGTAAACCTGATGGCGCAAAATCCGCTCCAATGCCCATTCCGGGTCGAGGGGAATGCGATGAGCCAAGGCAAAATCATTGCCAGTTCCGGCAGGAATGTACCCGATCGGCAAATCACTGCCAATCACGCCGTTCCCCACTTCGTTAACGGTTCCATCCCCGCCGACAGCAATAATTGCCTTGAACATTTTTCCCTCTCGCGCGTCCCTGGCAATCTCTTCTGCATGGCCAGGCCCTTCTGTACACACAGCTTCATGCGGGACTCTCATCTCTTGGAGCCGCTTTTGCACATAAGCCCAAACTTCCCTGCCGCGCCCCTTGCCCGATACTTCATTGACAACAAACAGGTACATCGCACATTCCACCTCAACCGTTTATCGTGGCCGTTGCCTTGTCTCTTCCTTTTCCCATCCACGAACCATATAACCTTCTTGTGACAAAAAGATACAGTTCAGGACAAAGCTGACGCAACCGCAATGCCCATCTGAGGGAACGCGGAATGACGAGAACCCGCGGACGCTCTATCAGGCGCACGGCATAACGGGCAACTGTATCGGCATCCAGCATTTTTTTGGCGATAAATGGAGGAAAACAGGCGGCAGGATCCTTTTCCCCGAAAAAAGGGGTCAACACCGGTCCCGGACAGAGCACTCCCACCCGGATCACCGGGGAATACTCCATCCTGAGCGACTCAGAAAACCCCAGCAAAGCAAATTTGGAAGCGCAGTAACCGGCCAGATTCGGGATACCCGTAAGGCCGGCCATTGATGCAATGTTAATAATGCGCCCGCCCCCGGCCAGCAGCATCTGCGGCAAAAGGTGGGCAGTGAGGCGGACAGCGCCCAAATAATTGGTGTCAATCATCTTCTCATAATCGGAGAGAGGGATGTCCAGTGTCCCGCCAAATTCACCCACTCCTGCATTGTTGATCAGCACATCGATTTTGCCGAACCTCCGGATTACCGCATCCACCATCTGTTTCACATCATTTTCCCTGGTGACGTCACAGGCATAAATGAAACAATCCTTTAACTTCCGCTTTAACGCTTGAAGTTTCTCCATATTCCGGGCAACTAGGATGGGATAATCCCCCTGTTTTACCAGCTGCTTGGCGATGGCTTCCCCGATTCCGCTCGAAGCCCCGGTAACGAGCACAAACCGTTTGTTCATGCAATCCTCCCCTCAGCTCATGGGAACTTGTGGAATGATTTTCCCTTCGATCCGCTCAAAAATATCCTCCAAATTCCGCCCCGTGATGGTAAGCCCGTGATTTCTCAACCCCACGACAGCGCGTGACGGATCTTCTGCCTGACGGATCAGTCCGGCCACCGCCTCCGCCAACTGGACGGTTCCGCAAGGGTAGTTAATCTCCGTCGACGGCACTCCCTCCATCCAAGCGTGAACATGGACGATTGCTCCAACCTCGGGATGCTCTGAATAAATCATCCAGTGTTCAATCGCATCAACCGAGGCACGCTTCGGGGTTACATGCGGAGGAACACTGATCTCCATCGCGGTGTTTTGGTCATTGTACCGTTTCACAAGGAGGATGTCCCGCCCGATTTCTTTGAGGTTCGCTTTGTTGACACCGCTCGCGCTCATCCAAAAAGAGTTGTCCTCATGGCGCGCGCTCAAGTTCCCGTAGCTCAACCCCCCAATTCCGTATAAACGGTGGATATGTCGCAATTCTTTAGGGGAGAGAAGCTCGTCGATTGGAAACGGGGCGGGAAGCAGGTTGAGGGAATCCAGCTTCTTGCCGGCCTGATAGATGCTTTGCGTCGTTTGATTTCCTTCCCATAACTCCTCCGGCAAGTCGGGAATAAAAACATTGTCGATCACCAGCTTGGAGGTGGCCAATGGTTTCAGCCGTTCAAATACTTCACGGAAATAGCCTTCTTCTCCCTCCTCCCTTTTGATCTTGTAACAACCTTGCTCCAACGTAACAAAATAAGTTTTCAAGCTGCCGCCGGAGCGATCGAGATAAATCAGCAAATTGCCCAGGGACCGGACCAAGACCGGGTAGCCGGCAAACAGGATATTATTCTCCGGACGGTCTGATTCAGCGATTGTGACGACAAATGTGCCTTTCCCGTTGCGCCGAAAATGCTGCGGCTCATCAGGATTCACGAAGTTAAACACCAATTGGACAAAAGGGTCATCCGACGGTACGTGCTGGTAATGATTAGCCTCCATTTCCCGTTTTAATCCATCAGCAAATTGTTCCAGTGTTGAGGTTCGTCTCCAATCTCCTGCAATGGCAAAGGATTGCATCTAAATCACCTCTTCTCAAATTCAACCCTTATTATTCGCCATGCATATGGAAAAATATTCTTCCCTGTCCAATAAAAAAACAGCAGCCAACACAGCTGAGAGACTGCTGACAAAGGCAAGCAGGTCAGCAATTTTTGGTCAAAATCAGAAGATAACAAAAAAGATCAGGACGGAATTGTATGTTTCAAATCCACGTCCATCGGCAAGGCAGTATTGAATCGGTCAATATCGGGGAGCTGGTACCACAGGATCACCGGTTTCGCAAGATTGATGCCGCCATCGACTTTTCGTTCATCGCAGAAATGACCCGACCATTATACTGCGAGGACAACGGGCGTCTTTGCATGGACCCGGTTTGTTCATCGGGTATTTGGCTCGGAACGGCGCCTGGTGGAAGAAATACAGGTCAACGTGGCATACTGCTTCCTTGACGGACAAGGTCGCTCACACCACCACATTCAGCAAGAACCGACGCAGCAGGTTCAACGATACGACCATCTTCCGGGAGAGCTTCGACGAAATCGTTTTGCAAGCCATCCGCCACGGACTGATCAAAGGGAAAGAACTGTTTACGGACCCGACGTTTTTAAAGGCAAACGCCAACAAGAACAGATTCACCTGTCAGATGGTTCGCCAATCCGCGGTGAAGTACACGGCGGAATGGGATCGCGCCATTGACAGGATCGTGAAACACACGGCAAGCGGCCGTCCACTTAAGAGGAACAAGAAACCCAACGGTACTTTTTCCGTGAGCTCCTACAGGCCGGCCTCCTCTTTTTCATGATTCGTCTGAACATGGCCGAGACGGGAAATCTCTGAACCAAAAGCAACGTTCATTTCTGCTGCTGTTCGGATGTTGGGAATCTGTGCAAAAAAGGCGGGATTTTGAATGGAAGGAATAGTACTCTCCTCTTTTGGTCAAAATTATTTTTTCCTCTGTAACGAAATACTGATTTTCGGGATATATAAGTAGAACCGATTGAAGGAGGCGATGCAGTGGGTGACCGCATTGAAGAACGCCCGAAGCGTGTACAAATTCTTGCTCGCCCTGTGTCACATTGCGGATACGGCGGAAGAACTGACTCAGGAAACTTTCTATCGCGCTGTATATTCTATCGCCTTTCTCCTCAGGAGAAGGAGCAAGGGGCCCGACGGCGGATCTTTCCTCCGTGATCTCCGCCTGTTTTTCTCTAGTTTTTTCCGATTTAGCATAAAAACCCAGCGGAGAAACTGCTGGGTTTGTCAATAGCCTCACAGCGGCCAACGCGCTTGAATCTTCTTGCCTGCTAAAACATCCGATATCCTTTCGTGCGAAGAGTTTTAATTGTCCAAACACCGGAAATCGCTCCGGCCAGCCCCGAAAAAAAGAGGACACCATTAACCAGGGTGACAATATGCGTCACATCCCATCCTACATACAAAACGACGGCGAAAAAAAGCACCAATGGCAACCAAGTGGTTTTCAAAATCATATTGAGAATAAACCCCAACCCGAAAAACAACACGAACAAGAGCGGGATGGAGATAATCAACTGGGCGACATTCATTGCCCATCGCCTCCGTCTCTGATAAGTTCGCACCCATTTTACTGAAAATCGAAATCAAGGTCAATAAAAGGACAGAAACATGGCAATTTAATGAATAGGATCTCTCGGCATCTTCCCCTGTTTGCTTCTTCTCTTCTCTTTCCGCTACAATAAAAAAGAATCGAAGTAAAGGAGGAAGCACTTCATGCGTCCACAAGGCAGACCATCATTTACAGGCAGACCCGGAACGGAAACCGGCGGAAGCAGTGCCCAAGGCCGTCCCAGTCTGCCAACCCAATTTGTCAACTTTTCCTTTTTCAAGGTGGACCCCGCCTGGCGCCGGCTGAGCGAATCCGAACAGGAAAAAGGAAAACAGGAATTCGCGGCGGTGGTGAAAGAATATCAGGGCAAGCCGGGAACCTTTGTCCTCAGCTATTCCCTTGTCGGAATCCGTTCCGATGCGGAACTCATGCTGTGGAGAATCGCCAATGACCTGGAAACATTCCAAAAAATGACGAGCGAACTTATGAAAACAGGTCTTGGCAAATATTTGGAGATTACTTACTCTTATCTGTCCCTGACCAAACGCAGCGTCTATGTTGATAAGATGGATCCGGAACACCAAAACCCGCGCACGCATATCATTCCGGGGCGAAGTAAATATCTCTTCATATATCCGTTTGTAAAAACCCGTGACTGGTACCAACTTTCATTCCCTGCCCGCCAAGGAATGATGGATGAGCATATCCAGGTGGGAAGCAAGTATCCGTCCGTCAAATTAAACACGACTTACAGCTTCGGAATCGACGACCAGGAATTCGTTGTCGCGTTTGAAACCGATGATCCCAAAGACTTCCTCAATCTCGTGCAGGAATTGCGCGAAACGGAAGCCAGCCGGTATACTCTGCGCGATGTTCCCATGTTTACTTGCATTCGCCATGATGATGTCCTCGATGCTCTTCATACCCTGTAAAAGAAGAAAAGTCCCGCTTCTAACGGGACTCGTTCCATTTGAATAAAAATTATGAATTTTTGTTATATTGTGTTTTATCTTTTGCGCTTTTCTTTGCCTGGCCCGTTCCGTTACAAGCATAGCAGGTTTCTGATCCGCCGAGAACCAAATCGATATATCCTGCACCTTCACAGTAAGAACAGGTCATTGTTTGCAGTTTCATATAACCGCCTCCTATAAAAATATATTTTCTGAAAATTATATAGTATTTTATCAAGAAATAAAAATCCCTAAATCAGGCATAAAAAGTGCTGCAGAGCAATGAAAGCGGTAACAAAAGGGTAATACGCGTCATTATATAGAATTTATCCGGTTTCCTTTCAAAAACAAAAAGACCCTTCATCAGAAGAGTCCCTGTTTGTTGACAAAATCCTGAAACAGGAGTCAGGCCGGGAAGAACCATTCCCTTTATTGACGGATGTCCGCGCGGACGCTGCCTGGCCCTCCATCAAGGTCCGGCCAGACAACGCTCAAGCTGGAGCAGACTGATCTCTTATAGTTTTCCTTTGCGCAATGCAAGGCCGACGCCGCCGAGCAGGAACAGCCAGCGCAAGTCGATCACTTTTTTCATGAAGGCAGCGGAACCGCCGGTCATTTTTTTGTTTCCGACAACACCAATCGCTTCTCTTCTTCCCAAAGAAGCAACTGTACCTTTCGGCTTGTAAACAAACGGCTCTGTAATCTGTCCGCCGCGAATCACTTTCGCTAATTGTTTGCCGAGATATTGGCCTTGTTGTGTCGAAATTTGTGCCGTTGGCGGATAAGGTCTTTCACCGTTAAACACCAAAGAGCTGTCACCGAGGATGAAGACATTTTCGTATCCGGGTGCGCGCAGTTGCTCATCCACTTTCACACGGCCCCGCATGGTTTCAATCCCCGATTCTTCAACCAGTTTGTTGCCCCGAACCCCACCGGTCCAGACAACGGTAGCAGCTTTAATTTCCTGACCGCCTTTGAGGATAACCCCCTCTTTTGTACACTCCTCAATCGGCGTATTGACCAGGAACTCAACCCCTTTTCCTTCCAAATACTTGACGGCATAATCGACAAGCTCTTTGTCAAAGCCCGGAAGAACCGTCGGGGCTGCTTCGACGTTCACGATCCGCACTTTTTCCATCGGAACATCATAGTCGTGGCAGAGTTCAGGCATGCGGTCAACCAGTTCACCTACATATTCGATCCCGGTAAATCCGGCACCGCCGACCACGATGGTAATCAATTCTTCTTTTTTCTCGCTTGCGTAGCGGGAGAACATATACTCCATATGTTCGCGGATCTGGCGCACGGAATTGATGTTGCGGATAAAGAAGGCATTTTCAAGAAGCCCTTTGATCCCGAACGTTTCCGGCGCACTTCCCAAACCGATGACGAGATAATCGTATTTGAGAGGCTCACCGTTTTCAAGCTGAACTTCCTGTTCATTCAGCTTGATCGCTGATACACGGTCTTGAATAAAGTTAATCCGCTTCGTGTTGATTACCGACGGAATCGAGACGCGGGCATGATCTGGATGGGCTGTACCTGCTGCCGGTTCGTGCAATTTGGTCGTAATGTAGTGATACTTATTTTCGTTGACCAGTGTAATTTCGGCTTCATTGTAACCCAGTTCCTTGGCCAGCCCTTTGGCGGTCATCAATCCGCCGTATCCCGCGCCCAGAATAACGACTTTTGGTACACTCATCGCTGATCACATCCATCTAACTAATATTGATTGCTTTATCACAATCTGGGGGAACCAAGCACCTTCGCTCTTATTGAATGATACCAATGATTATGATATGATTTTCACGAACTTTTGGCAAGTCCTTTTCTTTGTTCACATTTTATCCACTTCTTTTGCCTGTATCCGCCGTGAAGCTAGAAGTTATTTCAAAAAACGGGTGATGGAGGAAGGCAGGAACATCGGTCTGTGTTTGCAGAGTGCCCCAAGATCGAATAGAGTTAGATTGAATTCCAGCAATTTGATTGGGATTTTTTATACACATAAGGTAATATATAAAATATCAACATAAAATCAAGTTTATCTTTTAAGAATTTTCTGGAGGTGGCATCATGACAAACATCGCTCAAAATCCGTCTTCAATCACGGATATTGCCGTGATCGGCGGAGGACCGACAGGTATTTTTGCTGCTTTTTATGCCGGAATGCGCCAATCATCGGTCAAGGTGATTGAAAGTTTGCCGCAACTCGGCGGCCAGCTCTCTGCGCTTTATCCGGAAAAATATATATATGATGTTGCCGGTTTTCCCAAGATTTTAGCGCAAGATCTGGTCAATAACCTGATCGAACAGGCCAACCATTTTAACCCGATTTACTGCCTGGATGAAAAAGTACTGCAAATTAATAAAAAAGAGGAACGCCTGTTTGAGATTGTCACGCAAAAACAAGTCCATCTGGCGAAATCAGTGATCATCACAGCGGGTAACGGGGCCTTTGAACCCCGCAAGCTCAACGTACCCGGTTCAGAACAATATGAACAAAGCAATTTGTTTTATTTCGTGAAGGATAAACAAACCTTCGCGGGCAAAGACGTTTTGATCGCGGGTGGAGGTGATTCAGCCGTCGACTGGGCCCTCATGCTGGAACCGATTGCCAAAAGTGTGACGGTGATCCACCGCCGGGATAAATTCCGCGCCCATGAACACAGTGTAGAATTGATGAAACAATCCCGCGTCCGCATCATCACTCCCAGAGAAATTGAATCTCTTCACGGCAAGGGCCGGATTGAACAAGTGACGATCGTCGACAAGAAATCCGGTGTACGGGAAGAATTGGCCGTCGATGCCGTGATCGTCAGTTTTGGTTTCATCTCGTCATTGGGCCCGATTGTCGAATGGGGGTTGGAGATTGAAAAAGGAGCCATTAAGGTAAATTCCCGGATGGAAACCAACATCCCCGGCATTTACGCAGCCGGCGACATTGCCACTTATCCGGGGAAAGTCAAATTGATCGCCGTCGGTTTCGGCGAAGCCCCCACTGCGGTAAATAACGCAAAACAATATATTGACCCGGATGCCCGCCTTCAACCCGGACACAGTTCCAATCTCAAACTGTAACAATGAAAAGAGTCCCCATCCGCTTAGGCCGGGGACCTTTTAATTTGGTTGTGCATTTCATCGCTGCATGAAAACACCGGAGCAGTGGCAGGTTAAACACAGGAGGTTGAAGAGAAGTCATGCGGAAAATTTCTTATGCCTGCCCCGTTTGCAACGGTTTTTCGGCACTGTCCATTTTATGCCCCAAATGCACGACTCCCTTGATGGATTACGGGCGCTTCAGCGACCTGCTGGGCGATTACAGCCCGTACCGTCCCATTGATGACTTGAAGATGACCGACGGATGGATCGATGTCGCCACCCATCGCTGTCCCCACCATCTGTTCTGTCCCGCCTGCGGTTTTTCCGATGTCGAGATGGTTTCGGAAATAGAAATTTAAATAAAAAACCCGCCTCTTTGTAAACGTGAGACGGGTGTTGGCCCATGCAATCAGCAATCACTTGGTTTTCCGGCATCAGTTGCCGTCCGGAAAGAAGATCCACAGCCGCAAGTAGCGACAGCATTGGGATTTTCAATGCTGAAACCACCGCCCATCAGTGACTCTTTGTAGTCAATGATCGTTCCTTTGAGGTAGGGTTCATTCTCTTTATCAATCAAGGTGCGCACACCATCAAATTCCAATTCGACATCATTTACATGCTTATCTTCATCAAAACCCATGCTGTATGAAAAACCGCTGCACCCTCCATGCTGTACACCGACACGAAGATACAGTTTCTCCGGATTTTCCTGCTCCGCAAGCATTTCCCTTACCTTTAACGCTGCTTGCTTCGTCAATGTGATCATCGGCGATCCCCTCCTTCATTCTTAGTATACAAGGGAATCCGTTGCCGATACAACCGAGCAAACGCGGCGAACATTCAGATCGCTTTAAACATATTGAGGTTTTTGCCCGATTCATCCGGCCGTGTGTGGGTGCGCAAGGGATAAACATTGCTCTTATTCTTCTCCGACCTGGCATTTTCCTGTTCCCATTGGTTGTGCAGCAGATCCAATTCACGACTCAGCTGATAGACCTTCGGATGACTGATCCCCAAGCGAAGTGCAGTTTCCTCCATCCGCTTCCGAACCGCCTCGATCTTGTCCTCCAACGAACGAAACCAGTTCATCCACAACTCCTCCCTTTCCTCAAAACTTGACCCTTGGTTTGTTTTTCTCTAAAGTTAAGCACATTTGTTCGAATTTGCTTACTATTTTCAGTATACAATGACAAAGGTGAAAATGAAAGATGGTATTTTTACAAATTTTTCAAGTAAACCTATTTTTTAGACAACCTGTCTTCCAAGCTCTTGACAATTTACGAAAACCAAAATTATTTTTGTAAAATGATGGGATGCGTTTTCCCATCAATCTCCTTTATACGTTGAAATCCGGCAAATCCGGAGAGCAAAACGCCGTCGCCCATCCCCGAAGCTTGACAGAAAAAGGTGGCACCCCGGCAGGTGTTGGATTCGACAGAGCTCTCGTGCCGTTTTCTATTAACTTCGTTTTGTGATATGATGAAATAGATCATGGCAACTTTTATTTAGAGTATCGAATTTTTCTCAATAAGCACAAACCAAAGCTAAATCGCTTGAATGATACCTGGGCAAAACCGGCCCAAAACATAAAAATCTCCACATCGTGGAGAGGAGGAACTTATGATGTTACTTTCCACCATCACTGACCACGCTCTGGAACCGATCGTGGAAAAGGTTCAAAACGGGGAGCGCCTTACGCTGGAAGACGGTTTAACCCTGTACAATACACCGGATTTGCTGACTGTCGCCCAGCTGGCCAATCTTGTCAACCAGCGAAAAAACGGGGATCGCGTTTATTTTATCCAAAATCTGTACATCAATCCGACAAACGTATGTGAAGCCAAGTGCGCCTTTTGTGCGTTCCGTCGCGACCCGGACGAAGAAGGAGCTTACACCATGTCGCCGGAAGAGCTCCTGGAGTATGTAGAAAAGCGCTACAGTGAGGGAATGCGCGAGTTTCACATCGTGGGTGGTCATAACCACACCGTTCCTTTTGATTACTATCTGAATACGGTATCCATCTTAAAGAAACATTACCCCCATATTACGATCAAAGCTTATACCGCTGCGGAAATCGAATTTTTTTCCCGCCTCTCCGGCCTCTCCATTGAAGAGGTTTTGAAAGAGTTGATGGCTGCCGGTGTGGAATCTCTCACGGGTGGCGGCGCCGAGATTCTGACCGAACGTTACCGGCTGAAAATGAGCCCGGATAAAGCGAGCACAGATCAATATCTGGAAGTTCATCGCATCGCCCACCAGCTGGGGCTAAAAACGCACTGCACGATGCTCTACGGCTCGATCGAGACCCTGGAAGAGCGCCTGATTCATATGATTCGCCTGCGTGAATTGCAGGATGAGACGAATGGATTTTTGGTCTTTATTCCGTTGGCCATGCAGCCGCGCAATGTAAACGCATCGATCAAACGGCGCACGTCCGCGATGGATGATATGCGCACCATTGCCGTCAGCCGGTTGATGATGGATAACTTCCCGCACATCAAGGCATATTTTATCAATATCGGCACCCAACTGGCGCAGCTTGCCACCCAGTTCGGGGCATCCGACCTGCACGGCACCCTTGTAGAAGAGCGAATCAGTCACGCAGCCGGAGCATTAACCCAGCAGGCTCTTACCAAAGACGAACTCATCTGGCTGATCAAAGGGGCGAACCGCACGCCTGTGGAACGGGATACTTTCTATAACCCAATTAAAATCTATGAGTAAGAAAGCAATGCACCGGCTGATCTCCTGTTTTGGGGACTTTTGCAGGCAAAAAAAGCATCCGGCTCAATCCCGGATGCTTTCTTCATTTATAATTGATGTTAAAAGCGAACTTCCGTTTCCTCAATTGCCTTGTAAATGTTTTTCAGCAATTCCTCAGCCGTATCCCCGGTAATCAGTTCCCCGTTGACCAAGGCATAAGGTCCGCTTGCACAAATTCCGCAGTTGCCGAGGCAACCGTATTCAAGCACATCAATTTCCGGATCGGCTTCCAGTTTCTTTTTAATTTCCAAAACATCATCCGTCAAATTGTTAAGACAAAATTCCACCAACGGGAACATCTATCTTCACTCCATTATTGGCCTAACTGATCTACATAGCCATTATACATCGACTCTTTTATTTTGCCCAATCGCAAAAAAAGAGGTTCTTTTTTTCTTCAAAAAAACAAAAAGGCTCCGGCATAATGCGGAAGCCTTTTATCATTTATGATCCGATCTGCACCGCACCCCGCTCTTCGATGATGCGGACAATCTCTTTCAGTTTGGGATTTCCTTCAGCCACTATCTGTTCAGCGATCACGACCACCGGATACCACAGATCCTCATCGATCACTTTGCGGGAAAATGCTGCTTCTTCTTCGGTTTGCGGGTTAAAGATGTCGATATAGCGGACACTCACTTGCTCACCGTACTTGCGTCCCAGTGCCGCCCGCAGCCAGGTGGCCGTTTCGCGGGAAGACGGGAGATTGACACAGCTTGCGCACAACTCCTTCGCACCGTAAACAAGCACTTCGATCGGTTTCATGTTTCTTCCCCTCCTGACATCAGCTTAAAGCTTGATCCAGGTCGGTCAGCAGGTCCTCTATATCTTCCACCCCGACGGAAATGCGGATCAACCCATCCGTAATTCCCAGCCTCTCTCTTTTCTCAACCGGAATAGAAGCGTGGGTCATGCGGGCGGGAACCGAAATCAAACTTTCCACGGCTCCCAAACTTTCTGCGAGGGTGAAGAGTTTGGTTCTCTCCAACACTTGCTCTGCCAGTTCAGCACTGCCCACGTCAAACGAAATCATTCCGCCAAATCCTCTGGCCTGTTTAGCGGCAATCTCATGGCCGGGATGGGTGGCAAGCCCGGGATAATACACTTTCTTCACACGCTCATGATCAGCCAGCCATTCCGCAATCCTGCGGGCATTCGCCTCATGCTGTTTCATGCGCAGCCCCAGTGTGCGGATTCCCCGGATCAACAGCCAGGAATCTTGCGGACCCAAAACCCCGCCGATCGAGTTTTGCAGAAAATGGATCTCCTCGCCAAGGCTCTCCTCTTTGGTGACAGCGATGCCCGCCACAACATCGCTGTGACCGCCGAGATATTTGGTCGCGCTGTGCACAACGATATCGGCTCCCAATTCAAGCGGATTTTGCCAATAAGGGGTTAAAAAGGTGTTATCCACAATCAAAAGGAGCCCATTTTGCCGGCAAATGCCGGAGATCGCGGTAATGTCGCTTACTTTGAGCAGCGGATTGCTCGGGGTTTCCATATAGACTGCTTTTGTTTCCGGACGGATCGCCGCTTCAATCGCTTCCAAATTGCTGGTGTCAACAAAGGTGGCTTCCAGCCCCATCCGGTTAAAGACGCGGGTCAAAACGCGGAACGTTCCACCGTAAACATCATCTCCGACGACGAGGTGATCTCCTTGATGAAAGAGGGAAAGAACAGTGGAAATAGCCGCCATTCCCGATGAAAACGCCAATCCGCGCGCACCGTTTTCCAGTTCGGCCATCAATTGTTCAAGCGCGGCCCGGGTTGGATTGCCCGTCCGGGAGTATTCGTAGCCCGCGTGTTCACCCACGCGTTTTTGTTTATAAGTGGAAACTTGGTAGATCGGAACACTGACGGCACCTGTATGCGGATCGCCAAAAGTGCCCCCGTGAATCAGTTTGGTATCGATTTTCATTGTATCATACACCGCCTTGGTAAATTTTTTTGCTCAGATAGCGTTCACTGCTGTCGGGGAAAATGACCGCGATTCTGGTTCCCGGTTCCGCTTTTTCCGCCTCTTTGAGCGCAGCATAGCAGGCAGCGCCGGACGAACTTCCGACAAGCAAGCCTTCCTTTCGCGCCAATTCTTTCACCAGCGCAAACGCATCTTCATCTTTTACAGTATACACCTCATCTATTAATTGTCGATCGAAATACTCGGGAAAAAGCTCCATGCCGATTCCTTCGGTTTTATGCGGACCCGGCTCTCCTCCTGCGATAATTGATCCTTCCGGTTCGACAATGACCGCTCTCAACTGCGGGTTTTTCTCTTTGAGATAACGTGCCGCCCCCATAAATGTTCCGGCTGAACCCGCACCGGCAATAAAGATGTCAATCTTCCCGTCCGTCTGTTCCCAAATTTCCGGTCCCGTGCTTTGGTAATGGGCCCGGGGATTGGCCGGATTGCTGAATTGTTGGGGGCACCATGCTCCCGGAATTTCTTGTTCCAATTCCAGCGCCTTTTTGATCGCGCCTTTCATTCCTTCTTCCGTCGGCGTATTGATTACCTTTGCTCCCAAAGCGCGCATCAATTCCTGCTTTTCTTCAGAAAACTTCTCCGGAACAACAAAAATCGTTTTGTATTCCGTTCCGACAGCAGCCATGGCCAAGCCGATTCCCGTATTGCCTGCTGTCGGCTCAATGATGGTTCCGCCCGGTTTCAATTTCCCGGTGCGCACCCCTTCCTCAATCAAAGCGATTCCCAAACGGTCCTTCACGCTTCCGCCGGGATTAAAGTATTCTAATTTCGCATACAGCTCTACCTGTTCCGGAATGCCCATGCGCTGAATTCGCACCAACGGGGTGTTCCCAATCAATTCCTTAACATCTTCGTATCTATTTTTCATCGCTTATTCTCCTTTGACAAGATAGTCAAACAGGCTGAAGAAAAGCACCAAATTCATCTTAGCAATTTTTGTTTCCAAATTAAAGGTAAAATCGCTGGCAACCCGCTCTCCGGGAAATAACCATTGATTTTTTCGATAAAAAAACCTACAATGAACTTGACTTCCTGCTTTTACTTCCTTTTGATAAGGATTTCTACCCTGTAAAAAGAAAGGGGTTCTCAGCATGTCTGTACAAGAACGCGTACAAGAAGTATTAGATAAATTGCGTCCTTACATTCAACGTGACGGCGGCGATGTGGAATTGGTTGAAGTCGAAGACGGCATCGTTCGTGTCCGCCTGCTCGGTGCATGCGGAAGTTGCCCCAGTTCGACGATCACATTGAAAGCCGGCATTGAACGGGCCTTGATGGAAGAAATTCCGGAGGTCCGTGAAGTGGAACAGGTGCTTTAATCCTGATCATCCCTTTTCCGAAGATGGAAGAGGGATTTTTTATTGGTTAAAAATTGTTAATAAAAATTCCAAATATAAATGTTTCAATTTAATAGACTTATCTTTATAATGTTGAATATAAATCGACATAAAGGAAGTGATGTTTTTGAATTACGCTGCTCTTCGGCGATACGCCCGCGAGTCCTTGCGCGGAACCTGGGGCTCTGCTGCAGGAGTGACCCTTCTGTTTCTGATTTTGGTCGGACCTCTCAGTTATATCCCTTTCTGGGGTATTTTTATGTCCGGCACCATCACGATCGGCTATACCTTATTCATATTAAAAAAGGTTCGCGGCCAACACGCCGAATTGGGCGATCTGTTTTCGCAATTTAAAAGCGGCCTTTATCTGAAAAGTGTTGGCGCAAGCCTGCTCACTGCCATCTATACTTTTTTATGGACATTACTTTTCGTTATTCCAGGGATCATCAAGAGCTATTCCTACTCCATGACCTATTTCATCTTGCTGGATCATCCGGAATATACGGTAAATGAAGCAATTACCAAAAGCCGGGAAATCATGGACGGGCACAAAGCAAAATTATTTGTGCTGCAACTCACTTTCCTGGGATGGTTTCTTTTATGCAGTATTGTCCCCTTTGGTTTTATCGGCTTTTTTTGGCTGATTCCTTATTACAATGCGGCAAAAGCCCATTTCTATCTGAAAATTACGGGCCAAGCCCGGGAAGAATCCCCTGTACATACAAACATCCCATCCGCCGGATAATTCCCGGCCCGGATGGGATGTTTTTTATCTCATCAAGTTGAAAACAATCTTCCTTCCAGCGCTGCGATGTATCTTTCCGCCGATTTTTGCACGGATTGATTGGCGTTCCGGAGAACAACGCGATGGAACGCATTGTATATACGGTCAAACTTCAGACCGGCCACTTTCTCCGCTATCTCTGCCACTTTTCGGGCCGGAAGGGGGATCAGATTGGGGAAGCTGTACATAAAGCTGACCCATTGGCGGTCGGCAACCACTGTAATTATGTCCCCGGTAAGCAGGATTCCTTTTCCGGCATTGCCAGTCTCCCAATGAAGAACAGCGCCTCCCTTGAAATGCCCGCCAAGACGATGAAGAGTCATCCCTTCTGACAGCTGCAAAGATTCCCCTGTCCAGAATTGGATATAATCGCTGGGGCGCATCACCCATTCTTTATCATCTGTATGGATATAGATCGGAGCGTCGAACGTTTCAGCCCACTCCACCATTGTCGAATAGTAATGGGGATGAGACAGGGCAATCGCCTGAACGCCACCCAATTTCTTCACTTCTGCCACCGTTTTTTCATCCAGGTAAGCAATGCAATCCCAGAGAACATTAAAACCTTGATTTTGCACGAGATAGGTCGTTTGCCCGATGGCAAATCGGGGGTTGGTCGTAATGCTGTACAAACCTTCTTCATCGTGGATGATCTCGTTGTGATATCGTCCGCTTTTTCGCATCATCTCCAAAGTGGTCCAGGTTTGCCCGTCAGGATGGACATATTGGCGCTCCTCGTCACAGATTGCACATCTTGCGGGCGGTTCAGTTGTTGGCGGATATTGAGTCCCGCAAGTGTTGCAAATAAAAGCCTGCATCCTGCGTCCCCCTTTTTGAGGAATTTTATAAGAGAAGGGATAATTCCCTTTCGACATCGCGCAGAGAATGATCCCTTCTCAGATGATTATTCGTTATAAAGATGGCATGCCACAAAGTGGTTGGGCTGTGCTTCTTTCCACTGCGGGATCTCTTTCGCACAAATCTCCATCGCTTTGGGGCAACGGGTGCGGAAACGGCAACCGCTTGGCGGATTGATCGGGCTTGGGACATCTCCTTCAAGAATGATGCGTTCCCGCGTTTTCGCCGTTTTCGGATCGGGAATCGGCACGGCGGAAAGAAGTGCTTCGGTGTAGGGATGAAGCGGATTCTCATACAGTTCGTCACTGCCCGCCAATTCCACCAGATTTCCGAGATACATCACGCCTACCCGGTCGGAAATATATTTCACCATGGATAAATCATGGGCAATAAACAAGTAGGTCAGTCCTTGTTCTTTTTGCAATTTTTTCATCAAGTTCACTACTTGTGCCTGAATGGAGACGTCCAGAGCGGAAATCGGTTCATCGGCTATGATAAACTCCGGTTCCACTGCCAGCGCGCGGGCGATGCCAATCCGTTGCCGCTGCCCTCCACTGAACTCGTGAGGAAAGCGATCGGCATGTTCTTCGTTCAGCCCGACCACTTTGAGCAGTTCGATCACGCGTTTGCGGCGCTCCTCTCCACTGGCCAACCCGTGAATGTCAATTCCTTCCGCGATGATATCCATCACCGTCATGCGCGGATTGAGGGAGGCATAGGGATCCTGGAAAATCATCTGCATCTGGCGGTTAAATGCTCTTAACTCCTGACCTTTTAACTCATGAACATTTTTTCCTTTAAACTCGACTGAACCGTCAGTCACACCGTACAACCGGATCAACGTGCGCCCGATGGTTGATTTGCCGCAACCCGATTCCCCTACCAGACCGAGCGTTTCGCCACGGTAAACATCAAAGGTAACTCCGTCAACCGCTTGAACAACTTGTCCTCCGCCGACAACAAAGTGTTTTTTCAGGTTTTTGACGGAGAGGATCACTTCTTTGTCCTGTGTTTCGGTTTTACTCATCTTTCGTCCCCCCTACTGCTGCCACAGGCGGCTTCACATCCGGCGCCATCGGGTGCTCAAGCCAGCAGGCAACTTGATGCGTCGAAGAAATATCGGTCCGCTCCGGCATTTGTTCCTTACAAATTTTCATGGCATATTTGCAGCGAGCCGCAAACGGGCATCCCTTCGGGGGTGAAATCAAGTCAGGGGGCGATCCCGGAATCGGGAGCAGCTCCTGGTCGCTTCTCAAATCGAGACGTGGCATCGAACCCAACAATCCCCATGTATACGGATGGCGCGGGTTATAAAAAATTTCGTCCAGTTTTCCTGTTTCAATCACAATGCCCGCATACATGACGACAACCCGGTCAGCGATATCGGCCACGACACCCAAATCGTGTGTGATCAAAATAATCGCAGTTCCCGTCTTTTTCTGCAACTCTTTCATCAAGTCAATAATTTGCGCTTGGATGGTCACATCGAGCGCCGTCGTCGGTTCGTCAGCGATCAAAATTTTCGGCTGACAGGCCAGCGCGATCGCGATCATCGCCCGCTGCCTCATCCCTCCGGAAAACTGGTGAGGATATTGCGCAAGCCTTGATTCCGGGCTGGGAATGCCGACAAGGCGCAACATTTCAATCGCTTTGTTCCTTGCTTCGGCTTTGCTCATTTTTTGGTGTCTGACCAGTCCTTCGATGATTTGTGCCCCTACCGTCATGGTCGGATTGAGCGAAGTCATCGGGTCCTGAAAAATCATCGCGATCTCTTTCCCGCGAATTTTTTCCATCTGTTTTTCTGTCGCCTTGGCCAAATCGTCTCCTTCAAACAAAATTTCCCCTTCTTTGATAAAGCCCGGCGGATTGGGAATCAGGCGCATAATCGTCTGCGAGGTTACGCTTTTGCCGCAACCGGACTCCCCGACGATGGCCAATGTTTCCCCCTTCTCAAGATCAAAAGTGACACCGCGCACCGCTTTTACTTCGCCGTTATACGTCTTAAAGGAAACGTGCAGATCACGCACTTCCAACAATTTGCTCATCCTCATTCACCCCCTATTTGCGCATCCGCGGATCAAGTGCATCTCTCAGACCATCTCCGACCAGGTTGAAGGCCAGCATGATCAAACAGAGAATCGCGGCCGGATAAAACAATTGGTATGGGTAAATCTGCAGATAGTTATAACCATCAAACACCAGCGATCCCAGACTGGCTTGCGGCGGACGAATTCCCAGGCCGATCATGCTCAAGAACGCTTCAAAGAAGATCGCCGACGGAATGGCAAATGTTACTGCCACGATAATCGGCCCCATCACATTGGGAATCAGGTGCTTGAACAGTATGCGGCGATGTCCGGCTCCCAGTGTGCGGGCTGCCAACACATACTCCTGTGACTTCAGCTTCAT
Organism: Thermoactinomyces sp. CICC 10522; assembly: GCF_016055075.1. Classification (NCBI taxonomy): domain Bacteria; kingdom Bacillati; phylum Bacillota; class Bacilli; order Caryophanales; family Thermoactinomycetaceae; genus Thermoactinomyces; species Thermoactinomyces sp. CICC 10522. Next base: position 25,449 of record NZ_JAECVY010000008.1, read on the forward strand.
GATCTGTGCGCGCACCACACGGGCCATCGGAACCCACCCGGTGATCGACAGCGCCACCGCAATCGGTACTATTCCCGGATCGAAAACCAACAACATCAAGGTAACGACAATCAGGTTGGGAATGGAATACAAGATCTCAATAATCCGTTGCAAAATATCATCGACCCTGCCCCCGAAATAACCGGAGATACTGCCGATCGTCACCCCGATGCACAAGTCAATCAAGGCAGCCAACAGTGCGATGAGCAGGGAGACTTGCGCCCCGTGCCAAGTACGCTGCCACAGGTCCCGGCCCAAGTTGTCCGTACCGAAATAATGGTCACCTATATGCTCCTGATTGGAGATCGTCAAATTATTTGTATGGTCGTCATACTTATTCATCATCGGGCCAAAAATAGCAAAAAAAACAATGAGTGCTAGAACAATCAGGCCGGCCATCGCTCCCGGATTGGTGCGAAAGCGACGCCACGCATCTTTCCAGAAGCCCATCCGCTCCCGCAGGATTCGCTCCTCCGCCCCAGCTTCACTGGCTACCGGCTCAAACAGCTCCGGCGACAATTCTTTTGCTGCGTTTGCGCTCATCTGTGTCTCACTCCTTTGCACTGGCAATGCGAATTCTCGGGTCAATCACTCCGTAAAGCAAGTCAACCAGGAAGATGGCGACAATAAACAGGATTGCATAGAAAATCGTGATCCCCATAATCATCGTGTAGTCGTTAGTGGTAATCGAATCCACAAAATATTTCCCATCCCCCGGGATGTTGAAGATCTGTTCGACCACAACCGACCCGGTAATGATGTTAATGGTCAGCGGCCCCAGTACCGTAATCGCCGGAATCAGCGCATTTCGCATGGCATGGCGGACAACGATCGCTGAGCGCTTCAATCCTTTCGCCTTGGCCGTTTTCATATAATCTTGATCCAACACTTCGACCATTTCCGAACGAACATAACGAGCCATCTGTGAAATGACAAAGAAGGAAAGAGCTAATGATGGCAAAATGGAATACTCCCAGGACTCCCATCCGGCCACCGGCAAAATGCCCCATTTCACGCCAACCCAAAAAGAGAGCAATCCGGCGGCGACAAAGCTGGGAACCGAAACACCGGCGATGGCGATGACGGTTGAAAGGTTATCCACCCAGGTTCCACGCCTCAGGGCGGCAATAATCCCGAGTGCCAACCCGATGATCACCCCAAAAATAACGCCTTGAATCCCGATCAAGGCCGAGGCCGGGAAGCCTTGCAAGATCAAATCTGTTACCGAACGGCCGTCCAGATTCATGGAATTGCCCAAATCACCCTGAACCAACTTTTCCAAAAACAGTCCGTACTGGACCATCAGCGGTTTATCCAAGCCATAGGAAGCGATAATTTGTTCTCTGATCTCCGGCGGGAGCTTCTCTTCATTTTTCAGCGGGGTACCGGGCAATAAATGCATGAGAAAAAAGGTTATTGTTACGATTACCCATAAGGTAACCACCATATAGCCCAGCCGGCTTAGCGTATATTTCAGCACCTTGATTCACTCCTTTCTTAATGACGGAAAAAAGCAAGGATGAAGGTATATGTCGCAACCGACACATACCTTCATCAAATACACACGGCTTATTCTTCGATGTAAGTCCACTTGAGGCTGTATTCAAATCCGATTGAATTCCAGTACCAGTCTTTGATTTTCGGTTGTTTCAGACCCAGTCGGGTTCTGTAGTAAAGCGGTACAATACCGTGGTCATTGATCAAGATTTGTTCTGCTTTGGTCAAATCATTGAAACGTTGTTTAAAATCCGGATTTTGCTTCGATTTTGCGATTAATTCGTCAAATTCTTTATTGCTCCATTTTCCGCGGTTAAAGCTGTTATCCGACGTGAAAAGATCCAAGAAGGTCATCGGATCGTTATAGTCTGCGTTCCAACCGGAATAAAGGAGATCGAATTGCTGATGTTTTCCTCTCTCCAAGCGTTCTTTGAAGGGTACCGAGTCGATGACGATTTTGGCGCCCAGGTTGCGCTGCAGTTGGTCTTGGAGATAGGCCAAGTCTTTTTTCGCCCCGGTCGTATCGTCACCCAAAATGTGAATCGGTGGCACTTGATCCTGAGTCATGCCCAATTCTTTCAGACCTTCTTGCCAGAGCTGTTTCGCTTTTGCCGGATCATACTGCACTTTGTCCTGATTGACTTCACGATATTTTTTCTTATCATCGAAACCGCTGGCTTTGATGGATGGAGGAACAATGCCGCCGGCCGGAATCGAACCGTTTTGCTCCACTTTGTCAGTCAGCGTTTTCTTATCAATGGCCAAGCCGATCGCTTCCCGGATTTTCGGGTTTTGGAACAGCTTTTCGGTTTGGTTCATTTCCAGATACCAGGATGAAGATTCCTTGATGTTGAAAACATCTTTGTTGTTTTTGTACTTGGCGGTAAATTCAGTCGGCAGATAGGTGAAATCCAGTTTACCCGTGTTGTACAAGTTGATCTGGGTTCCGCCGTCCTTGACAATCTGCCAATTTACCTGTTGCAGTTTGACCGTATTTTTATCCCAATAATTGTCGTTCTTTTTCACACTGAAGCTTTGGTTGTGCACCCAGGAAGTCAGGACAAACGGACCATCGTAAACCATATTTTTCGCTTCGAGCGCGTATTTTTCCCCGAATTTTTCCACAATGTCCTGGCGCTGCGGCAAATAGGTCGGGAAGGTCAACAGATCCAGGAAGTACGGGATCGGCTGTTCCAACGTCACTTGCAGCGTTTTGTCGTCAAGTGCTTTCACCCCGACATCGTCAGCTTTTGCTTTGCCCATGTTAAACGCTTCAGCGTTTTTCACAGGATAGAGGATGTAGGCATACTCTGATGCCGTTTTCGGGTCAAGCGCCCGCTTCCAAGCGTACTCGAAGTCGTGGGCCGTTACCGGTTTGCCGTCACTCCATTTTGCATCGCGGAGTTTAAAGGTATACGTTTTTTTGTCCGGGCTTACCTGCGGGGCGGCCGCGGCAATGCCAAGCACCGGGTTTCCGTCTTTACCGACGCGATAAAGACCCTCCATGATATTGTTCAGCAATGTAGCTGAAACTGTGTCCGTGGACTTCGCGCTATCCAGATTGGGCGGTTCTTGCAATTCAACGAGATTGAGCACTTGTTTGCCTCCGCCGCCGCTCGTACCGCTGAATGTATTACAACCAGATAAGGCCAATGCGGTTACGAGGAGGAGTGCGAACAAGGAGGATAGTTTGAACCTCTTGTTCATCCGATTGCCCCCTTTTTTCAAAGTTAAAATAATTTATAGTTTAGACCAAAAAATGGTCGTAAACCCATCTTTAGGAAGTATGATCTAAATCTTATAAACAATTCGGCTTCAACATTCCGCTTATCAAGCTCTTCCATGCTCTCCTCCGCTCCTCTTCTGTTTATCGCAACGTAATTGCCTCATTTCAGACAATTTACTCTTCAATACTTATCAAATTTTAGCCGCATATTTATATTTAACCCATAATTCAACGATTTGTAAAGGGTTATGTTTTGATAATTGACATGAAACTCTGCTAATAAAAAATGGAGACCTGACCAGGTCCCCATTTGTGTTTTACTATTTTTTGTTGGTAATATAACCCCACTTCAGGCTGTATTCGGCGCCAAACGGATGACGGTAAACATCTTTCACATACGGTTTCTGAATATAGGATTTGCCACCGTAGAAGAGGGGAATGAAAGCGGCCTGTCCTTCCCCGTCAGTCCCGACCAGGATCTTCTCCGCCTGGCTCAGATCCTGATACTCTTGGTGTTCATCCGTTTCCTGCTTCGCCTTTTCCACCAATTGATCATATTGGGCGTTGGAGAAATGGGAGTAGTTCATCGGGTTGTTGCTTTCGAAAATCTCAAAGAATTGCATGGGATCATCATAATCCGCACTCCAACCGAGCATCATCATATCATAATTGCCCGTCTCCGCCCGTTGCAGGTGCACTTTCCATGTCGGGGAATCCAAATTGATATCCCAGCCCAGTGTTTGCCGCAGCTGTTCTTTGATATTGACCGCCACATTCCGTCTGGCCGTCGTATCATATCCAATCATCACAATATTTCTTGGCGGCTGGCTGAGCCCCAATTCTTGCAAACCTTCTTTAAACAGTTTTTGCGCTTGTGCCACATTGGTTCCCACTACTTCGCCGCCGGCGCGGAAAGATTTGTTCGCCTCGCCTTTCATCGAAGGCGGAACCAGTGAACCGGCCGGGCTCGATCCGTCTTTGAGAATACGGTTGGCAATCTGGTCGCGGTCAAGCGCCAGGGTGATCGCTTTCCGTATTTTGTCATTTTTGAAAAATGGATTTTTTTGGTTTAATAGAATATAGTAAACGCCTGCCTGTTTGACACTGACAAAATCCGGCGTTTGTTTATAGGCATCGACAAATGCGTCATTGAGCGGTACAATGTCAAGCTGTCCGGCGTTGTACATGTTGATTCCGGTGGCCAAATCCTTAATGATGTTGATTTCCACCGTTTTCAGGCTGACGCTGTTGCTGTCCCAATAATTGTCATTTCTCTGCAAGACCAATTTCTGCGGAGTCCAACTCTCCACAACAAACGGGCCGTCAAATACCATCTTGTCCACTTCGGTCCCGTATTCCGATCCGTATTTTTCCACAATATCCTGACGCTGCGGCAGGTATACCGTCATTGTGATCATGCTGATAAAATTGAGCATCGGCTTTTCCAGCGTGACCTCAAGCGTATGTTTGTCCAAAACTTTGATCCCTACTTGCGAAGCGCTTGCTTTCCCCTCATTATATTTTTGAGCGTTTTTGATGGGGTAGAGGGCATACGCATATTGGGAAGCTGTTTTCGGGTCAAGTGCGCGAAGCCAGGCATATCGGAAATCATCCGCTGTCACCGGCTGACCGTCACTCCAGTTCGCATCGTCCCGAAGATGGAAAGTATAGGTTTTTTTATCGGGGCTCACTTCATAATTCGTGGCAATTCCATTTTCAGGCTGATTGTCCTGACCCTCGCGCATCAGCCCTTCCTGAATGTTATTGAGGATGTTCATCGACGAAACGTCAGTAGCCCGCGCACTGTCCAGGATGGGAATATCACCGGTATCAGCAATGCGGAGTATCTGATCCTTGCTCAATTGTTCACTGCCGGAAGCTCCGTTTTGTTGAAAAGAGCAACCGGTTAGCGCTAAACTGATCGAGGCGGCAACTCCAACAATGCTTTTCCATTTCTTACTGATCAAATTAAACCCTCCTTTACAGTTAATTCAGTACTTTTCAGATAATTCCCTTATCGCCTCGCTATCGTATTATTGACTTTCACATTATAAATTAATTAGTTGTAATAGAAAAGACAATAACTTAATAATAGAAATAAAAGCATTAACGTTTCACATAATATACAAAAAGATCCGACAGATGGAGGAGCAAAAATGACACAAAAAAAAGCCATCGTCCGCTACATGACAGCGGTTATGGCCATCTTTTTCATCATCACCCTGGTCATTGCCCCGAAAAACAAGCTGGCATGGAGTAACCATTTATTTCTATTCGGACTATTGTTTCTCACTATTTCCGCATCTATTTTTGTAATCCGTGGCGGTTTTTTTCATAACTTTGCCAAGGCTTTCAAAAAATTCAACCGTATCGGCCGCGAGCATGAATTCGCAACGCAACCGGATGAAAAGGCAATGTCCAGGCGCGATGCGGGACTGCGTACCGTGCAGACGGGCTCTTTTTTGGTCGCACTCATCCTCATCGGTTTATCCATATTGCTGCTTTATTCCAGATAATTTGAAAGTTCGCGGACAATCTCTTCATACAGTTCCTCAGGGGTGTCCGCTTCAACCGGCTTGTAATCGATCAAGGCGAAAAACGAACTTCCACAGCGGCCGCAGTAGCCCAAACACCGCTCCGCTTTGACTTTTATGTATGGATGTTTATGGTTTTTCAGTTGATAATATGCCGATAAGGAGCCACTGACCAAATTGGAGATGCAAAATTCCACTACGATTTCCCTTTTTTCCACGGCATCTTCCCCTTTTTTTCAGGGATTAATTTCATTGTATCATTTTTTGATTGCAGAGGAGGGTGAATTTAAATCAACAATACCAAAACCCCTCTGAAGCGAAAATCACAGCATTGTCGGGATCACGTTCGCTTAAGAGGGGTTTTGCCTGTTTGCACAAGCATCCGCTGACCGGGTCAGGCTGACATCCTTCAGCTGACAGGGTGGATCGTGAACGGTTGCAGGAGAATATGCGGGGAACCGAGTGTCACGGGCAAGTTGTTTTGACCGTTCTTGTCGCATCCGAAGACAGGATTGTAAAACCTCAACTCATTGGACAATTTCTCAACTTTCATCATAACGTCCATCTTATTTCCTTTAATATCAAAACGACGCACAATCTCATCCGTTAACCGGCCGTTGCGAATGATCCTTCCATAGGCAGGGCGGATGATAAAGTTCAGGCCCAACGAACCTCCTCCCCATGTCCCGATACAATAAATCCCATGTTCAATCCCCTCAACCAACTGCTTAAACGTCCAATTGCCCTGATCCGCATACGTGACTGACATCCTGGGCAATGTTTTTTCTCCATCAGGGGTGCGCCTTCCATGCCCGGCCCCCGGTGCCTGACATCGCTTCTGCGTTTCCCGGTTGTGCAACAGATCATTCCAAATGCCTTGCTTAACCAACTGGACACGTCTCGCCCGTTCACCCTCGTGGTCCATTTCATAACTAGCACGATGCCCCGGCAATGTGGGATCATCATACACATCCAACGGGTATGTCGTCCATTGGTAACCAAGCCGGTATCCATGCGGCAACATATAATCCAGATAATTATCCGCCTCGGAGGAGTGGCCAATGCACTCATGGATCAACTGTGAGGCCAGCCACGGGTCCAACAGCAGAGGCAACTTAACAGCTTCTTTCAGCGCTTCTCCAACCACTGCCGCTTCGATCTCAGGCAGGATATCTTCATGAATCGCTCTGTTTAGATTCAGGTTCCATTCTTTGACACAAGTGGACTGCCAAATCACCGGTATCGACGCCGATCGTCCCCGGACGAAAAGATGAATGAGCACGCCAATTTCACGCGGGGAAAAGTGGGGCCTTTCCATATGCCAAAGTAAACTCTGCTGTGACCGGATGGTGATTCTATAGTATTCAATCTTCTTCCGCACAGAACGGAGAGATACATCCAAAGCCTCTGCACACGAGGTCAGCTTCTCTTCCAGCCATGCAAACGATTTCAGCCCTTGATATCCCTGCCGGGGATCTGATTGCAGCCGGGTGATGCGCTTCGTTTGCGATTCAAAATAAACCGTTCTGTAAAAACGCCAATGGTTCGCCGCTGATCCCCTCAATGTTCCGGGTTCCTCACGCCGCATAACTCTTTTTCCAGCTCCCTGAACTTTTCTGCCTCCGACAACATCCCGAGTTCGCCCGCGGCCACAGCTCCAACCTTGTATGCTTCCAGGCGCAAAGGCAATTCTTTCAGGCAGCGTTCAACCGTACGTAAACTCCGCTCAAACTGGCCCGACTTACATTCGCACAAAGCCCGGAGCGAGAGACTGTGGGCCTGAATCGTATCAACCAATTGGCCTTCCGCCCTGCTGAACCATTGAATTGCCTGCTCATACTGTTTCCGCCCCATATGGAACAGCCCAATCGAGTACGCTGCCCAAGTGGCGCGATCTCCCGATTCCACTGCTCTTTGATAACACCTTTCAGCTTCTGCGATGTCCGATAAGGCCAGCGCCAGAAGCGCCCGAAGTGACCAACCGGGCCCTTCCAACGGTTGCAATTCGTCCTGGCACAAACGCTGAAACAGCGCCCGATCCAATGAGCGTTTGCCAGCGATTACGCTCATGCTTTGCTCCGCATGTCCTTGACTTGATCGCCGTCGGCTAAGCGAACGAAGCGTGCAACCCCACTTATTGGCGACAGCTTCCCCCAACCATCTGCAGGAACGAGGCAGAAAACCACTGGAAATGGAATATGTCATCGTCGGTTCACCGTTGCCCATCCCCTCTCTTCTTAATGTCTCAACCACTTCGTCTACACCGTGAACAATTTGTCCCTTCTCTTCATAAAAATAATCCAAATCAATGTCGATTTTAGCATCCGGATCCAACCCAAGCTTGTGAATCCGGCGCAAAGTGGTAATCTCCACCTGCATCCCCGCCACTTGTGCCGATGCCGAATGCGGATTCACTTTGAAAGTGTTTTTCACTTCTTCTCCGTGCCCCGGAACAAGTGACAACAAGTCCCACAACACATGCCCCAGCGCAGCAACGGAAACGGGCTTGGGCTCGGGATAAACCCAAATGACCCGTTTGACCAGGTTCAAAGCGGTGGTCGCGTAGAGAAAATTATCCAAACCATACGCAAACAAGTCGTCATCACGAAACGGGATATCTCGGTTCAATAACCGCAAATCTTTCCGGTTCAAACCCTGTTCCCGAATCCGCCTCATCTGTGCCTTTTCTATTTTTTTCAGATCGAGATGGCGATCGAAGTAAATGAGCGTTTCATTGTCATATCCTGTTTCATGCCAATGCGCCAACACCTCTCCATGCTCCTCAAATGTATAAATCGTCCGTTTCCCCATCATCCAATTAACCCCAGCCGCAAGAATTTCTCCATCGCATCATTCAGTTCTTCTTCTGATATTTGATAAGTCTCCATCCATTCATTGGCCCATTTTGTGATCTCCTCCGCTCTCCCCAGTTCGATAAGCCGGGCGATGAACGGGTTAATCGGTCCTTTAATGAATTGATCCTTCGCTGCAGCGTACAAATAGAGAGTCCGTCCTTGCGAATCTCCGTGAACCTTTCTATTGGCCAAAGCCGACGCGATTTGATCAGGGTAGGATTGAATGGCGTAGAAACATGAATCGTTTTTGCGAATCAAGTTCGTCTTGATGCAGAAATTGGGGTGCTTGTTGACAACCAAAATCGAAAGCATCACAGTTAAAAATTCATGAGTAAGAAGAAGCCGGTTATTGGGTGATTCCCTCAGAAAATCTTCCTGCTCCATCATAAAGCCGTAAAAAGCTTCCTCAACACATAAACCCACACCGCTAAACGGGAGTTCGCGATATTCCTCAAAATGGGGCGATTCCATAAATTGATACATCAGCTCATACCGATCATAACCCATCCGCTCCAGTTCCTGAAAAACGCCCGGATAAGAACCCTTTAAGCCACCGCTGATTTCCAGGTTTCCCGACAGCAGGTTTCGGCAGATATTTTTGGCCGTCGCACACAGTTCCTCATGATCGATGGTGGCAAGCTGCCGCAACTCCCCGTCGGACAACTGCAACTTGTCATACCTTCCTTCCAAAAACGCCTGCCGATATGAACGATGGTAAAGCAAACCATATAAAGCCCGATGCAAACCGATGCTTTCTCCCTTTATTGCCCCATCCATTTTTCCACTACCTCCTTCATGCGTTGATAATTGGGTTGCGATTTGGGAATGAGAATTCCCTCATCCGTATACTTGGGATCTTCGTACGTAATGGCTTTCAGATTGGGGCAACGCGGAAGCATATACTCAAGCAGATCAATTTGTTCATCCAATAAAACACCATGATGCAAGTCCCGGAATTTCCCTTTGATGATTTGGCATCCCGACAGATGGAACTCAAAGCAGTATTCGTAAGGCAAACGGTCCAGCTCTTCATACATCCGTTCTCCCGTGCGGCCCATCAACCACTGGTAGCTGAGAATATGCCCGATATCAATCGTAACAGGGGAATTCGTCTCTTCCGCTATAATCCGAAAATAGTCATATGCGTCCATATCGCCAATATAAAAGTTGGTTCCTTCCGTAAATCCCGCAAATTCCACCGACAAAGGAGCCAGCAAATTTTCTTGGTATTCTCTGATGTTCCGAATACAGGCCTTCAAACCTTCCATCGTCATAAAAGGGGGCAGCGGAAACGGCACCGACTTCCCTTCAACTGACCACAGGCCCAAGTCTTCCACAATCCATTTGAAATCGTAGCGCTCAATCAACCGGTTGGTAAATTCGATAATTTCCCCCTTGCGGTAATTCTCCATCGTTCCCATGTTCAAAATGGTTTGATGGAAAGCTCGCGCCTTGATTTCCGGTACTTCGGCAAAAAGACAATCATAAGCCTCAAAATATTCCTCCGCGTTCAACCGGTTTCGGTTTTTCGGCTGGAAAGCGATAAAAATGTAGTTGAATTGACCGCGGTACTGGTCAAAAAATTTTTTCATTTTCGGGGTGATTGAATCCCCTTGTCCCGAATCTCTTTGAAAACCGATTTCTTCTCCCCAGGGCAGATCCATCCCCAAACCCAACCCCAGTTTTTCATTCACTTCAGGAAAACGGACCGATGCAACAGGACTCATCAACTGATCTCTCCTTATGCTTGAGTGATAACTCTGCCCATACCCGCCTTGACCAAACGTTTCAGTAATTCCATGCCTTCCGCATTTTCCGTTGATGTCCGCATAACCTGTCCGGATGACTCCAGCAGCAGATCAGGAATCCGAAAAAACCGTTGCCACAACATGTCGACTATAAACGTTTGCACAGGTTGTCCGGAACGAAGAGGGGCTTGAATCACCTTAACCCACGGCAACAACTCGATCTCTTTAATCCCGATTTCATCCCAATCATCATCCTGCCCGGAAAAACGGGCATCCGGGGGCAATTCATCATTTTTCTGCGGTTTGACATTGCGGAAAATCGTCAAGAAATTTTGAAGTCTGGGTTCAAAAGTATCCCCGTCCACATAGTCGAAATCGTATCCCATCCGCCCCATGCCGTAATTCAGCAATTGGTTGCCGCGCAGCTTGGTTTTCGATTTGATTTTTATGTTGTATTTTTCCGGTGATTCCGTGAGATACGTTTTGGGCTCGGCCACCAACATTTGCATCACATCAATACCGATTTTGTGCGCATTGCGTATCAAAAACTCTTCCGATGCTCGCAATTCCTCTTCTGTCTCGTCCAAAATGCCTCCCATGACCGACAGTCGCAGCGGAATGTTCACCTGGTGCAAATTATCGATGATCTGCTGATAATGGGCAGCCTGCACCCCTTTATCCAGCAAGTCAAGCAGGCGTTGCGAATTCGTCTCGTATCCGACCGACATCAATACGCAACCGCGTTCCTTTAACTCCTTGCAAAATGACAGATCAAGCAAACATTCTTCCATGCGATTCCGGGTGCTGAACTGCATCCGGTATCCACGCTGGTTTAATATTCTCATCGCATGAACCACTAAACGGAGATTTGTGTTTTCATCGATGAAATTGATCCGCTTAACCTGGTGTTTGTCCAGCAAATATTGACACTCGTCAGCGATTTGCCTGGCTGTTTTCTGTTGGTAGTTTTGCTGTTTGCGGGAGCGGTTGCCGTAGGAACAGAAAGCGCATCTGCCCCAATAACAGCCGATGCAGGTGATCAGGGAAAGGTTCACTTCCTCACTCAGATATTTGTCAAATGGCAAATCACTGAAGTCAGGGGGAGGCACATTTTGAATATGCACGGTTGAACGGGGTGAAGGTTGAGATGGAGGTGAGTCTTGCAGCCAAACCACATCGGGCACTTTTTCCTGCCCGCCCCCACCGGTCAAATATTGCCACAGACGAAGCATGGTTTCCTCTCCCGCACCTGTTCCCAAACCATCCACATATCTGCGGAATGCCGGAATATTCGCCATATCTTCATGTCTCAGCATGATTTGTTGCCCACCAAAGATCACAAACGTATCCGGGATGCAATCTTTAACCCATCTGGCTAAAAGCAAGGAGGGGAGAATCTGGCTGTAATAGGCGATGGAGACAGCAAAAACCCTGGGATTCAATCGATTGATCAACGGAATGAAAGATTCATACAAAGTGAGGGCAGCGATGTCTTCTTCAGATGGGGTCTGGTAATCCAGAGCCTTTTTCCCGATCTCATCAAGCGAAGTGATTTGCTCTTTCAAAATGGAGTTTTCCAGCAACATTTCAATTCCCTGGCGGACAAATCTCGTATTTCGGTGGGCAACCTTTAATGAGGAGTATTGTTTATCAAAAACCTGCGAAAAAAAATCACGCTGGTTTTTCCACAAAAATTTAGCCATTTCCAGACGATATCTGTGTTGTAAATCGTTTCGCCCCTGTTTTTCCAGCAACGAAATAAACTGTCCGATCTTGTCCGCCGAGAAAAGTTGATGGCACAGCTCAATATTCAGATCCTTCTGGACCACAGGAACATCCCGTTTCCGCAAATACGAAGTGATCATGGGCAAGCTTAGGTAAGGGAATAACCGTGCTTCCGTGGTGGGGGGAAAAACGATCAGGATCTCGTCACCCATTATACTCACCTCCGATCTTGAATGGACTAAAGAAAGAAGTGTTGCATCATCCGGATCGATGGGTTGCAACACCTCTTTCAAAGCACTATCAATTAAGCATTGAAACGGAAAGCATGGAAAGCATTGCCCACTTTCAATTCATTCGCTTCCACAACGTCCAGTTCCTCAATGGCGGAAGAGAAACGGAAAGCATGAAACGCATTGCCCACTTGCAACTCCTTCGCCTCAACAACAGTCAGTTGTTCGAGTTCATTTTTGAGCTCTTTTTTGATTTCCTTGCTCAAGGCGATCACCTCCTGTTATTAATCTATAATATTATCATATAATTGTCAATATTTTTTATTTTCTAAATTTATATTATTTCACTCTCGTTTGTACCAATTTTAATTGAATATAAAATCCTTTTTCGATAGACAGCGATCCACCACAGCTGCCCCCATACTGCCAAAAAATCAAGCAATCTGTTTAAAGACATCTCTCTACAAGCGAAACAATAAAGATATAAATATGCTTTCAAAACCCCTCTTCTTCAATTTTCTTTTCTGAATTTTATTTTAAAAATAATTTATAATACTATTTTATAAATTATAGTCTTATGATATATTGATCAAAGCCCAACAGAAACGTGTATCCCCCGGACGAAAACCAGAACCCTTTTTCGATCGCAAAGCCGTTTTCCCTGAATGATTTTATGAAAATACCGAAGACGCCATTTGGGAGGGTATGAACTTGAAGAGTACATTCAAAAACCACTTTTTGATCCTAACCATTTCGATGGGTGTCTTTGCCAGTGTCATGAGCACTTCCATGTTGACGATCGCATTTCCCGATATCGTGTCGGATTTCAACATCTCGTATGAGACGCTTCAGTGGCGGAATATTCTTTTCTTTGCCCTATTCGCCGTCGGTTTGCCGTTTTTCGGAAAAACAGCCGATCATTTCGGTGCCCGCCGCCAGTTTTTCACCGGGATTGTTTTATTTGCGCTGTCCACACTTTGCAGCGGGTTGACCCGTGATTGGAACTTCTTCCTCATCTTTCAGTCCTTGCAAGGGCTGGCTGACTCGATGATTGTTCCTGTTCAGGTCATTTTCATTCGTCAAAGTTTTCCGGAGAACAAAATCGGTTGGGCTTTTGGTTGGTTCTCCGGCACACTGGCCACAGCCACCCTGATCAGTCCGGCCATCGGCGGCCTCCTGATCAAGCATTATCATTGGAATTCAATTTTCTGGTGTCTGTTCGGTTTGTCAATAATCTCGCTAATCATGGCGTTGATCCACCTTCCGCGTGGACTTTCGCCCGAAAAAAAATCCAAAATCCCGTTCGTCGGCGCATTCGGCTTATTAATGACCGTGATTGGCATTCAATGCCTTTTTATGAACAATCTGTCCACAGCCAGCAAACTGGTCTGGGCGATCCTTGCGGCTGCGGGCATCATCGGCATCATTGTGTCCCAAAAAAGCAACAACGGAGAGGGGGCCATCTTCCCGCCCGGCGCTTTTCATAACAAAACATTTATCCTGGCGTGCTTGCGCGTCTTTTGCCTGTACCTGGTAAGCAACGCCATCTCTCTGTACGCCCCCAGTTATTTGCGGGATGTGCATGCCATCCCACCTGACCTCGTGGGCTTGATCATTCTCATTGATTCCGTCATGGGCTTGGCATTTTCCGGTATTGCCGGGCGTGCTGCCGACAAAAACCCGCGTTTCACTTTAGCCGTCGGAATGATCCTGTCACTTGGCGGTTCCGTCTTCTTTTGGTTCAGCGGCAACTTTCATCACCTTTTGCTTTTCATCGCCATTTACTTGTTATTGGGAATAGGGGGGACCATTGCCATGCCTTCCCAAAATAAAATTGCCCTCCTCTCCGTCCCTCCCGAACAAACCGGGGCATTCATCGGTTTTTTCCAAATGATCCAGTTCGGTACAGGTGCATTTGCCGCCGGATTGTTCTCCCGTCTCGTTGAAGGCCCGGAAATCGGGAAAATCAGCGCAAGCGGATTTCAAATGATGATCACCTGTGCGATCGCGTTGCAATTGATCGCGCTAACCACGCTATTACTGGAACGAACAGGCATCAAGTCGGAAAAGGGCGTGAACAAAACCACATAAACCGGGATGGTAGCAGACTGACACCAAGTGCAAGGTGTCAGTCTGTTTTTCAGGTTGTTCGCACAGTTCATTTCACGGCCTTTTTTGCAGTGCCTCTTCGAACCCTGCCACGATCCGTTCCCCTTCTGCGGTCAGCCGGGCATGCTTCCGGATCATGTCCAACGCCTTCTCCACCCGCTCTGATGTCTTGCGCAAATAGCGTTCGAGAGAAAGGTCTTCAATCTGCTCCACGGCCCCCAGCAACCGCCCGGAAATGTGAATATCCTGAAGGAATGCAAAGGTTTCATGGAAGATCCATGTCAGAGGCCGTTGGTCATCGTCAAACGGTGAATAAAACAAAACACCCGGATCATTTTCAAACAAATGATACAGATCCAAAACGGAATTGAATTTGTTGTGCCCGGTTTCATGAACCAACGTTTGGGCAGCAAGGTAGGACGGGCGTGCGCTTGTCGCAATCATGCCACGAAATGCTTTGATTGTTGTCTGATATGGAAGATAACCTTTTGACTTCAAGGGCAAAATGCATGAAATCTGTTCGTTCAACTCGGCAAAAGCCTCCGGCCAAAAAGCACGAACCAGCCCGATCCCTTCATCAAGGCATCGATTCAAATCAGTCCGTTCTTCATTACTGCATGTTTGTCGCAGACCGGTTACATCCTTTTTTGAATCTCCGGGCAAAAAGTTCTCATACCAGTCATGCCCCGCACAAATGACCGCGGAGGTGTTCCTGAGCACGGCCAGGCGAGTGATCTCCATCCCCTGACCGATCCGCATCTCTCCCTCTTCTTTCCAAAATGTCTCCAGCGGGACTTCGACCGTCTCCTGATCATTTTGCAATTGGATGGCCCGATTTTTGAAGTTCACTCTCATAAGGGACGCAAATCCTTTTGCTGCGTGTATCTGTTTGCCAATGGGCCATAACTGGATGGTGTCTTTGGTGGAACGCCTGAGAACCAGACTTTCCCCCTCCAAATCAGGTAAGTCCGATTGCAGAAAAAACGGAAGAAAGAATGTTCCTAAATATGAGAATATTTCCTCCACTCGCGGGCCATAACCAAAATTGATCGCCTCGTGCGCCCGCCAGATCCAGGAGGTTAATTCCGGGCGCACCGCCGCTTGCGCCAATCGTTTGGGATCCAACTGCAACAAGAGGGTCAACAAAGTCTGAGTTGAATCCTTCAATTCTCTTGTTTCCAACATGGGAAAACCTTTGGAGCAGACGAGCAAGAACCGTTTCAAATAAACGCGAAACACTAGTTCCCTGAAAGCGTTGAATGCGGTTGGCTCTCCCGGCAAAACCACTTGTTTCAGGTCAAATGACGAAACAGGCTGACCATATATCTCCCGAACACGATCCATATCAATCAGCAGTTCCTCCTGGCCGCCTCTGCTGTTTCCCCGATTGTTCGTCTCTTCCTGCGCTTCTCCGTAAACTTGGCGGCAACGCTGTTTCCGCCACAATGATTTTACCCGCTCTTTAAACGAATCCTCTTGCATGCGGGCCAGCAACCGTTCCAACATCCGGTCAAATTCATCGTCTTGCCCGCCTTCATCCAGCCGCATCATCGGCAGCGGCTTCCACCATTCCGGGTCTTCCGCCAGTTGTCGGGATACAAGCGGCAACAGATCACGCAAGCCGTTCGTAGCGTTGCAAACCAGGGAAAGGCTGAGGGAAGGACCTTCGGAAACACCCCAATGCGGCCAGAATATCGGAATGTACAACAAGTCGCCTGGCTCCAGGATAAATTCCAGATACTCATCCGGCATAAAGATATTCCCCACATCCGGGTTTTTCAGCATTCTTTTTTGAAGCACTTCGTCTGCAATGATGTCAGGCGGGTGCAGTTTCCAAATTTTCACCCCTTCTTGTTGCAAAACAAAATTATCGCTGTCATCAAAATGGCAACCGATGCTGTGTCCGTGATTCGCCCTCACTCCGTCAAACCAAATGCTGGGACAGGACATCTCCTTTTGAAATCGGACGGCCAATTCACTCAACCGTTCATTCACGATGCTCACCTTTTGCACGAAAGTGAGGCCATTGGCATTTCTTTTAACAAGCCGGGGGTCCAACTCCTCCACCTGACGTGCCATTTCCTCAAACTCCGCCGCCTGCCATTGCGTTTGCAACAACTTGAGAGCCCCTCCTTTGATAAAAAGGGGTTTCTTGCGCCAATACTCTTGAAAAAACTGTTCCCAAGTCAATCCTGCCAGCATCATGCACTCTCCCCCTCATCCATGCTCAGGCGATTTTTCAGCGTTTTTGTTGCAAAAAACAACTCAACAATTCCACGGTATGCCCAATGTCGCTCAATTCGATCATTTCAAACGGCGTATGTGTATACCGCGTGGGAATCGTGACCAGAATGGAGCGAATTCCGCTGTCAACGAAAGCTATGCCGTCGGAACCATAGTTGCTGAACAAACCATGTTGATAGGGAATATGATGTTGCTCGGCAACATCCGCCATTTTCCACAGAAGCCCTTCATCATAATGGACAACTGAATCCCTGTGAACCAGGATGGGACCGCCTCCCAAACGGGCGGGATAATCATCTTCACTGATATTGGGGATATCCCCCACCAATCCCACGTCCAAAGGAATGGCCAAGTCGAACTCCCGCTTGCGACCGATCGCATAGGCCCCGTGCGCCTTGTTTTCTTCCTGAACGGTTGCGCCGAACCAAACTTCATACGCCAGCGATTCTTTGCGTTGTATCAGCTGCTTCAACAAAAGATCCATAACTCCAAGCAAGGCCCGATCATCCATCGCTTTCCCGATCACTCTTGTCCCCATTTGCAGCAAAGGGCGATACCATACCACACGCGCCCCGATATGGACACCTTTTTCCTCCGCTTCTTTCCTGGAATTGGCTCCGATATCAACAAAAAAATCTTTGTAGGTGAGAGTGCGGTTCACAAACGACTGTGACAGAACATGTCCGGCCGGCGCAGCAAAAATCCCTTCCGCAACCACCCCGCCGCGCCCGATCACTTGAGCCCGACATCCAATCATATAAAGCTTGTCCAGCGGAACATCACGCGGTTCCTGAGCCGATTCAACCAGAATGAAACCTGAATCGGTAATATAGCGGACAATGAACCCGATTTCATCCATATGGGCCGCAATCAAGACTCTCGGACCCTGACCACCCACTTTGCACAAAATATTCCCCAACGAATCTTCCTCCCACTCTTCCACATGCCTTTTCCATCTCTGTCGCAACCAATCGCGGACAGGGCCTTCACGCCCCGCCGGTCCCGGCAACTCCGACAGTTGTTTTAACGTGGGAAGCCAAGCATTTATCGCCATTCCAATCCCCCACTCTCTCATTCATTCAGCGTCCTCTTGCCGGAAAGTTTCAAACCGATCGTTTGAATCTTATTCCTTTATATAGGCGTATGTGTAATCCGTCGTCCCCCCTATGGTCACGACAACATTCTTCACCGATTTATCTGCCATCGAACTCTCCGTCAAATAAAAAATAGGCATGATTGGCGCTTCATTCATAAGGATTTCCTCCGCCTTGTGCATCGCTCGCATGCGTATGCGCTGATCCGGACTGCTCTTGACGGTATCCACCAACCGGTCATATTCCTTATTGGACCAATTGGTTTCATTTGCACCTGCATCCGTCACAAAGCAATCGATAAACACAACGGGATCATTAAAATCCGATACCCAGCCCATTGACGCTATTTGATAGTTTTTGGAAGCCAATTTGGCCAAATACACTTTTGATTCCGAACCCCTTAACTTCACCTCTGTTTGAAGAGTCTTTTTCCACATCTGCTGAACCGCTTCGGCAATCTTTTTGTTTGTTTCGGAATTGCTGTAGTCCAAAGTAATTTCGGGCAATTGACGGATCCCCTCTTCTCTCATTCCTTCTTCCAATAATTTTTTCGCTTTTTCTGCCTGAGCCCGGGGAGTTAAAACCGGTTTCGTTACCTGATAAAACTCTTTTTTCTCTACGGGATCCGGCATCTTCCATGGCACCCAGCTCACAGCGGCCTGTTGTCCACTTTGCAAGAGATTCTCCGACAGCTGTTCACGGTCAATGGCCATGGAAAAGGCCAACCTGATTTTTTGGTTGTCAAATGGAGGTTGCTCCACATTCATTTTGTACACGTAGGTCCCCAAAATCGGGTGGTTTTGCACTTTCCCCTCTTTCGTCAATGCGGGGAGCAAATCAGTTGGTATGGCACCTGAGCCAAGATAATTCAATTTTTTGCTCAAAAACATCTGGTATGCCGTTGTCGGCGAGGAAATGAACGGGAATTCGATCTCTTCCAATTTCACTTCTTTTGCATTCCAAAATCGCTCATTTTTCTCCAGTACAATTTTTTCGTCATGATTCCACTCTTTTAATTTAAAAGGGCCGTTTCCTACATAGCTGGTTGCTTCACGACTCCAATCCGGATTGTTTTCCACCACCTTTTTGTCGACCGGATAGAATGCATAATTTCCAACAAGACTGGGAAAGTATGGCGCAGGTTGTTCAAGCGTGACTTCCAATGTGTCATCATCCAGCGCTTTCACCCCCACATCGTCAGCTTCAGCTTCACCTTGTTGAAACTTTTCACCGTTTTTTATGCAATACAGCTTATAAGAAAACATGGATTTCCCCTTATTTTCGGGGCTCAACATTCTCTTCCACTGGTATTCAAAATCATGAGCTGTGACACGATCACCATTCGACCACTCTGCCGCTCTGAGTTCAAATGTGAATTTCTTCATGTCAGCGCTGGCTTTCCAGCTTTTCGCCATACCAGGCCGGGGATTTCCTTCCCTGTCCAGGCGAACCAACCCTTCCATCACATGATACAGTACTTCCCCGGATCCAATGTCATTCACCAATAACGGATCCAAACTCGCAGGCTCGCTTGTCACATGATTGACAACATGGAGCACTTGGTTTGGCTTACCCGCTTCGTCATTGAAGTCGCAACCACCCAAGACCAGCGCGATCGCGATCAGAATAATAAAAATTCTCAAACTAATTTCCACCTCTCCGGGTTACCCTGATGATGTCATGCCTTACAAAGACAAGGCTGTATTAAGAATGAAAATAAAGTTTTTTCAATTTTAAATCCTTTTATGATAAAACACCAAAATATGACTCCAATAATTTAATAATAAGTTAATATTTTTTATATGTCAAATATTATGTATAATATAAATCAAGAATATTTGAGGTGAAATGAAAGAGCAAAATTACCAAAGAGGCTGTTGACGGAGAAGAGTCAACAGCCTCAAAGCGATCATGATCATTCTTTTTTCCAGCCGATCAAACCGTTTGCTTCCAAGATCTCCAAAAACTTCACCAGCCTGGGTAAAACCGGCTCTGCCTTTTCTCCAAACTTCTCCCCCACTTTCTCTTCCATCTCGCTTACTGTCGTTTGCCCATCACACAAAGAGAGAACGAAGCTCCCCAGTTCATCCAGACGCACGCAGATGAAAGCCGGTTGCTTCAAAAAGCGAACGGAAAAACGTTCAATCGGATTTGTCCGCGGAATGACAACCTGCATCAGACCTTCTTCGCCTGGGATTGGTTCGAGACGGTAAGCCGGTTTTAAAAAAGGAGTAAACTGGAGCAAGTTTTCCTTGTTTTTACGTTTGAACATACCCATCTACGCCTTATTCGACTTGGATTTTCTCACAGTCACTGCCCACAACACCGCTGTTAAACCAAGGAAAAGGATGAGCGGCAGCCAGTTGCTGGCAAATTTGGCCGGTGCATCCGGATTGATCAGTCCCGGCACGATTAACAGTGCAATTACGACACTGATCAATGCTTCACCGGCAATCAAACCGGAGGCAAACAAAGTACCCGTTTCTTCCCGCTCTTTTCTCTCCTCCTCTGTTTTGGCAAAGCGATCCGTCACCCAGCGGATCAGGCCGCCGATCATGATCGGCACACTCGTTGAGACAGGCAGATAGAAACCCACAGCTACGGTCAAAGAGTTCAACCCGAGAAACTCGATGGAAATGGCGAGAGCCGCACCCATGATAATCAGCTGCCAAGGCAAATGCCCCTGCATCAATCCTTCAACAATGATTTTCATCAAAACTGCTTTGGGAGCGGAAAGCACATCGCCGCCGATACCATAAGCCTGGTTAAACAGATATAATACCCAGCCGATCAGTAGGCCACTTGCTGCAACCCCGATCATCATCGCCACTTGTTGTTTCCACGGAGTCGCACCAACGAGGTATCCTGTTTTCAGGTCTTGGGAAATATCGCCGGCAACTGCAAGCGATACACAGACAATGGCCGCGACTGTCAGGGAAGCAACCATCCCCGTCATCCCGTGCATGCCCAGCGCTTTGAAGATCAGGGTTGTGATCAGGAGGGTGGCAATGGTCATCCCGGAAACAGGCATGGAGGAGCTGCCCACAATCCCCACAATGCGCGAAGCCACAGCCACAAACAAAAAGCCAAAAACGGCAATTGCAATTGCACCGATGATCCCGACATGAACCACCGGGGTAAAGGCGATCAACAAGATCAACAGAACAGCCCCGATCAGCAGATAGGGAATAGGAATATCAAAATCAGTCCGCGTAATTTTAAACCCCTTCTCTTTTTGTCGGGCCAAACCGGCAATTGTGTCACGGATCGAGCTGAACAGCATGGGAAGCGTGCGGATTAAGGTAATCAATCCTCCCATGGCCACGGCGCCAGCCCCGATGTAACGGATGTAATAATCGGCAATCGCGCCTGCATCCAATGTTCCGACCGGCTGGCCGGCAGGATAAAAGACACTGGGATTTCCGCTGGCAAAAAAGGAAATCAACGGAACAAACACGATGGAAGCCAGTAATCCGCCGGCGATCATCTGCCCGGAGATGCGCGGTCCGATAATATAGCCGACCCCGAGCAGAGAGGGCATTGCATCCATCCCGATCGCCGCATTTTTATACCCCGGGATCATCGCGGAGATGGAAGTTTTAAATAAATGGAATCCATCTCCCAACGCCTTGAATATCCCTCCCACCAGAAAACCGGAAAAAATCTTGCGGGCATGGCTGCCGCCGGTTTCTCCGGATTTAAGTACTTCTGCACAAGCAGTCCCTTCCGGATAAGGAAGGACTTCATGCTCATTCACAATCAGCAGGCGACGCAAGGGGACCATCATGAACACGCCGAGGAAACCACCGGTCAACACGATAAACGCAATCAACCAGTTGCTCGGATTTAAATGCCACAGGTACAGCGCCGGCAACGTAAAAATTGCCCCGGCGGCCACCGCTTCACCCGCAGTGGTCATCGTTTGCACAATGTTGTTTTCCAAAATCGATTTCCTTCTGAAAATTCCCCGTAAAATAGCCAGTGAGATTACGGCCGCCGGAATCGACGCACTCACCGTCAAACCGATTTTCAACCCGAGATACGCATTGGCCGCCCCAAAGACAATGGCCAAGATAATTCCCAGGACGATGGCAAATCCCGTCAACTCCGGAAGTGACTTCGTCGCAGGCACATAAGGAACAAATTTTTGCTTGTCCTTACTCATATTTGACTTTCCCTCCTCCGAGTTAAAATTATTTGACAATTATTCAATTATTATACAATCCTTCATCATAATAACATGAAACATTAACTATTTTCATCTAATTATCTCAAATTTTTATCATTTCACGTTCAACTCTGACAAAACTGTATAAAAATCTTTCCTCAATAACTGGCATGACAAACATCCCGGCCATGAATGATACAGGCAAAACAGCACCTAGATTCTGCCTTGTCTGACACAATCATAAGATGAAACTAAGCAGAATTCCAAGGACACCACACCCCGGCCTGCAACAAACTTTCGCAAAAAAAACAAGCCCCGTTTCCCCTGTCACAAGGGATCCGTGGCTTTTCCATGCCATCGGTCAAGCCGATATTTTCGATTCTTTCTTGTTCATAGCGAGAACCGCTTCCTTATATTTTTCTTCATCAAATTCGTTCTCGCTCTTGGCGACAACCATGGTTGCCACCCCATTTCCGATCAAGTTGATAATCGCCCGAGCTTCCGACATAAAGCGATCCACCCCGATCAGCAGCGCCAATCCCTCGACCGGAATCAAATTCATCGAACCCAATGTGGAAGCGAGGACAATAAATCCCCCACCCGTGACGGCCGCAGCCCCCTTGGAAGTCAACATCAAAATTGCAATAATGGTGATTTGTTGCCAGATGGAAAGGTGAACGTGAAAAACCTGTGATAAAAAGATAACAGCCATCGAGAGATAAATGGAGGTGCCATCCAGATTAAATGAATATCCTGTCGGGATCACCAGACCGACAACAGATTTGGAACATCCGAACTTCTCCATTTTGTCCAGCATGCGCGGCAGGACCGCCTCCGAGGAAGAAGTTCCAAGGACGATTAACAATTCTTCCTTGATAAATCGAAGATAATGCCAGATCCGGAATTGATACATACGACAAATCAGCGCCAGAACGACAAAAACAAACAGGATCATCGTCAAATAGACGGAAAGCATCAATTTTCCCAGCGGCAACAGCGATTTAATCCCAAATTTCCCGATTGTATAGGCCATTCCGCCAAAAGCGCCGAGCGGAGCCACCTTCATAACATAGGAGACAATTTTGAAAAAAACCTTGGAAAACCGTTCAAACAGATCAATGATGTTTTTTCCGTAATCCCCCAAACCGGCCAAGGCAAAACCGAAAATCACGGCGAAAAAGACCACTTGCAGGGTATCCCCTTCGGCAAAAGCGCCGATCATGCTGGAAGGAACGATATTGACAAAAAACCCGACCCAATCCATTTCTTCCCCGCTTTTCGTATATTGCGAAATATCCCCTTTGTCCAGCTTGCTCGCATCGATTCCCGCCCCCGGGTGAAGCAGATGAGCGACCAGCACCCCGATTATCAAGGCAAAGGTGGTGACGAGCTCAAAATATAAAATCGCCTTTCCTCCGACACGACCGATTTTTTTCATATCCCCCATCTTGGCGATCCCCAAGACAATGGTCAGGAAAATGATCGGGGCCACCACCATTTTTACAAGATTGATAAACATGTCCCCAAGCGGTTTCATCTGCTTTGCCCCGTCAGGCCACAAAACCCCGAGCGCCACTGCCACGATAATGGCCACAACCACTTGGAAGGTCAGATTATTCAGGATTCGGCGCAATTTGATTCGCTCCTTCCTGCATTTGTTTCAGCGATTATACAAGTTTGGTTCATCAGCTTCATCTTGTTATAATGATAAATTAAATTTATTAAATTGTAAACGATTTCATATTGTGCAATAGATTATCAAAATCAAATAAAAAAGGCCCCAAGGGACCGGATCTGTCGATTCTCAATATTTACGGCGAATCCGTCGTTTGCTGCCTTTCATAATTTTGTACATCCGTTATGATTTCTTCGTTTCCAACCAGTCCAACTGCGGAATAGTCACTCCGAAATGATCTTTGACAACATTGGCGTACATTTTTAGCAGCCCTTCTTTTTTCTCCTCGATATCAATCGCCGTACGGACGCGGGAAACAGCGGCTGTTTCCGACAATGTTTGATTCAAATAGACATTTTGCAGAAGTCGTGTCAATTTTCCGGGAAACAAAAACTGGGCATAAATGAGTGAATACTCGGATTCATCCAGCGGAGCCACCTGCTGATAACCTGCAAGAATCGCCTGCAAAACCCCGGGGCTGCCCGTGCATCCATAGGCATACATCAACCAATCGGCCAGATCGGCCGTTCTCACGTCGAGGGTCATCTCATTCCAATCGAGAAAAACGGATTGTTCGCCAGCTTGCAACAAATTATGCCGATGCAGCCGGGAATGGCAGATCTTGCCGAATTTGACCGTTTCCCGGCATGCCTCGTCGCCGTTGATTTTTTGATAATATTTGATCATATTTTCCATCATGCCGATGGTATAGCCGGAAATGTCCAACCATGTCCGGTCCAAATCACTTGGATAGGAAGTTAATTTAGCAGCCAAATGAAAAATTTCAATCTGTTGCAAAGCCTTTTTCAGATGTGATTCTTTGGCGGACAGCCGGGAATATTCCGCATGCTCCTTTGAAGGTTGAAAATCTGCTGTCGCCTGATGCAGGAGGGAAAGTGACTCTGAGAGACGGGCCCACTCATTCAGGCCGGAGAGCGATACCGTTTCCCCCTCCATCCAGGGCAAGAGCACATAGGCATAGCGAAACCCGTCAAAATAGAGTTTCTTCGCTCCTGTATCAAGCGGTTCCGGAAGAGTTACGCGCTTCTCTTGCTTCCCGTTGACGTGTTCCGCCACTTGCTTGATCAAGTGCCAACGATCTTTCTCTCCCGGTTTCACCCTTTTCAGCACATAAGTGCCCTGATCGGTTCGCAAACGAACAATGCCGCGAATCGGCTTGGCCTCTTTCACGTGAAAACCGTAATGGTAGTGGAGGAGCATTTCCAATTGCTCTTCTCCGGTAAGTTCGGACAAATATCCGGGCTGAAAATCAGATGACATAATCCCTCACCCCTCGTCGTGTTATTCTATTCGCGACGTGAGGGTGAGGTGCCTAGAAATCAGGGTGTTTCCTCTTGGAAACAGGGTGAATGACATCGAGGCCTCCTGTCACATTAATCAAGTTTCCGGTCACAAAATCAGACTTTTCTTCGACAAGAAAACGGATGACCCGTGCCACATCCTCGCCACTGCCCGGTCGTCCCCGCGGCGTTTCTTCATCGTTTAGCATCCGCACCTGATCTATCAGCATTTCCTTGTTATTCCCGACGATATCCCCGGGACAAACCATATTGACGGTAATGCCGAACGGTGCTTCTTCAACAGCCAATGTTTTCGTAAAGGAAACCAGTCCGGTTTTCGCTGCGGCGTATACGGAACGATCCGGCCATGCCGGTGCCTCCATCGCTCTGCCAAACCCGAAAAAAATGATTCGGCCCCATTTTCGTTTGCGCATCCCGGGAAGAACCGCACGTGTGATCCACATGGCGCTCAGGAGGTTGCCTGCAATCATCTCCTCAATTTCCGCCGCCGAATGCTCCACAAACCATTTGCGCTCGCGAATAAAAGGGCCAACCGCATGAACGAGGACATCGAGCCGGCCGTAGTGTGCCAGGGTTTCAGCGACAACCTGTTCAGCTTCTTCTCTCCGGCTGACATTGCCGTAAACACGGAGCACTTCTCCTTCTTCCGGCCCCAGGATTGGGGAGAGACCGTCCGCATGCCCGCGATCCGTCCGCGAATTTACCGCCAATCGATATCCGGCTTTTCCCAACTGGGCCGCAGCCATTTTGCCCAGCCCCGTTGAACCGCCGGTAACCAGTGCCACTTTTCTCTCCATCTCCATCACCTCTCTTTTTCATAAACTCACCATGTCAGGAGAAAATAGAAAAACAGGCTGCCTTGCATGTCAGCAGAAAATGTTGGGGGCTTTTTGGTATGCCGGGCTCTTGCCGCCTTCCGTTGCGAGTTTGGAGCGCAATGCCCGCTCCTGACTTTCCCAGTCTTTCATCCCTGGATTGTTGGGGTATTCGGGGTCCATCATAAGGATCATTCCCAGTTGCAGTTATTCAAGAATTTCACCTGATTTAAAGGAGTATCGCCGTATGACCGGGTCAACCCAGAATTGTGTATCGGAAGAGGAACTGTATCAAACGACCTTGCAGTGGATCGCCAAACGCGGGGTCGAACTGAAAGAAATCGCTGAACTCACGTTTTTCTTGCAGAAAGATTATCTGCCAAGCTTAACCCTCGAGGAATGCCTGGAAAATGTAAAGCAAGTGCTGAAAAAAAGAGAAGTGCAAAACGCGGTGCTGACGGGAATACAACTCGATATGCTGGCGGAGCGCCGGCAGCTCGAAGAACCGCTGTTGGATATGCTGGTTCGCGATGAGGGTTTATACGGAATTGATGAAGTGTTGTCAATGGCCATTCTCAATGTTTACGGAAGTATCGGTCTGACCAACTACGGCTATATCGACCGCGTCAAACCGGGTGTATTGAAACGTTTAAATGACAAGCACGACGGGGAAATCCATACCTTCCTGGATGATATCGTCGGAGCGATCGCGGCCTCCGCCTCCTCCCGGCTCGCCCATAACCGCAAACAAGCTCCGCCGGATTGACCGGCACATCCACAACAAGTTCCACCAGATGGGGCGGTTTCCTTCCGGATCACACTCATCCATGGAGAAACCGCCTTTTCTGTCAACGTTTGTTTCCGTCAAAGCGCATTTCCAGACGGGCCGGTATGCCCCCCCTAGACCTCCCTGTGTCCCGAGATGGTCGCTCAATGGTTCCCCAGCGTCCCTCCGAGTCACTCAGGATTTCATCTTAATCCACTTTGCAGCGATATCGCTTAGTTCCCTCTTTTTCAAACAGATCCATCTTCCCTTTTACCCGCAAATACTCCAGATGGGCCAACGTTTCGGAAAGGGCAAACCGCAGGTTGTGAATGGACAGGCGGTCTCCAAACAGGCACTTGCACACATCATATGCCGTCGGCTCTCCCAGGTCCCGGACGTATTTCGCAATCAATTGCAGACGCGCCTCATGGTGTTCTTCCAATTGGGCAATCCGCTCCCGGTAATGAGTAAAGGCGTTGCCATGAGCCGGAAATATTCGCTTTACCGGCACTTTTTTCATCTTATCCAGGGTGGACAGATAAGTGGCGAGGGGATTGGGATCAGCCCCCGGCCATAAACTGATGTTCGGGGTAATTTTCGGCAACAGGAAATCACCGCCGATCATGATTTGGCGTTCGGGATCATAAAAACTGAGATGACCGTCCGCATGGCCCGGGGTATGAATCACCTGATAATCGCGATCCCCCATCCGAATCGTTTCCCCCGGAGCAATCCATGTCGGCTCTGGATGCGGCTCAACCCAACTGTGAAAACTGCGCAAGTGGCCGGGGATTTTTTTCACCCAGTCTTCCGTCAAGCCATGTTCGGCAAAAAAAGCGGCCATCCGTTCCGGCATATCGCTTTTCCGCCCGAAAAAGAACTGAGCCTGCTCCCAGTCTGTTCGCGAGAGATAAACAGGGGCATTGGTCAGCTGCTGCAATGTTCCCGCCAGTCCGTAGTGATCCGGGTGATAATGGGTCAGCACAATTTTTTCAACATCGTTCCACGACCAGCCATGCTTTGCTTGCGCTTCTTCCCAGACCTGCAAATCCTGATCGGTATGAAGGCCGGTATCAATGATTGTGAATCCGTTTTTTCCTTTGATCAGATAACAGTTGACCACTTTCAATGCAAAAGGCAATGGCAACGGAACTTCGATAATATCTTCCCGGATATCGTTCAATGCGCTCGCCTCTCTTCGTTTGCCCGGTTCATCCATTCCCTCAGGTTTCGGGCAGTGTAGGTTGCTTTAATCTCAGCCTTTTCCGCCATCTCGGGCGTTGTAATTCCCGTAAAGACCAGCAGCGTGTCCATTCCGCCTTCGATCCCGGCACGGATGTCCGTATCCAGGTTATCACCGACAATCAGCACTTCTTCCGGAGCAACCCCCAATTTTTTCAAGGCATAGCGGAGAATGATCGGCTCCGGTTTCCCGATGAATAACGGCTTCACTCCGGTTGCGGCAGAAATGCCGGCCACCAGTGAACCGCTTCCGGGCAAAAGCCCCTCCTCTGTCGGCAAGGCCCGGTCCGCATTGGTACCGATCAGCGTCGCCCCCGCCCGAATCGCCAAACAAGCTTTTTTCATCTTTTTATATGTAAACCCGCGATCGATTCCGACCACAACAGCATTGGGATGCTCCTCCGTAATGCGGCATCCTTTCTCTTTCAGCGCCTGCAACAGTCCTTCTTCCCCGATCACATAGACGCGCGCATCAGGAAAGTTTTCCTGCACATATTGAGCAGTCGCCAGAGCAGTTGTATAAACTTGCCCGGGCCGGGCCGGAAATCCAAATTGCCGCAGCTTATCCGCAACTTGCTCCGGTGTGCGGGACGAATTGTTGGTCAGATAAAGATGAGGGATTCCCTTTTGGTCCAGCTCGCGGACAAACTCGAGCGCTTCCGGGATCAATTCAGTACCCCGGTACAACGTGCCATCCAAATCAATAAAGTATCCTTTATATTCCTTCATTTGTTCACACAACCTATTAAAATGATTCGCTTGCTGGAAGACTGGATCGGCTCGCCGGCAAAACTGCCATATCTTTTTTCCACATTGAGACCCGCTTTCTCCAGCATCTGCTCCAATTGCCCGGAATCGTACATTTTGACTCGTTCCTGATACCGGCGTGTTCCACTTTCATCCGTGATCGTGATCGCTTTGCACACAAAATCCCCGTCAATCCAGCGTTCCTCCCGGATGCGGACACCGTCTTCTTCCCGTTCCGATTTGGGAACAAGATTTTGCACCACATATGATTTATTGAGAAAATCGAGGAGATAACGCCCTCCCGGCTTCAATACGCGAGCAATCTCCCGAAGCACTTGCTGATTATCCTCATCATCGGAAAAATAGCCAAAAGAGGTAAACAAATTCAGGACCACGTCAAACATTTCGTCGACAAAGGGGAGATATCGCATATCCCCGTGAATGAAGGGAACCGCCAACTCACCGGCATCTTTCACGGCATGAGTCAGCAAAACTTTTGACAAATCCAGCCCCACCACATGGTATCCACGCTTGGCCAGGCTGAGTGTATGTCTGCCGGTTCCGCAACACAAGTCCAGAATGAGGTCATTCTCGCGCAGATGAAGCCACCGGCTTATTTTTCCGACTTCACATATTGCATCTTCGCGAGTGCGATGTTTGTATACGATCAAATAATCTTCGCCAAAACTTTCTTCGTACCAAGACGGCATCTCTTTCCCTCCCGCAATAAAAACCTCATTCCCCGCTTCATTTCAATTCACAGTCGCGGTTGCTTCCATTTGATTGTACCACAAATGAAAACGGCACAAGAAATGTGCCGCAAGCCTGTTGACAATTAAGGAGAAGGAGATTGGTGCTTAGCAGCGGCCTTTCGACGAAGGAGCCGGGAGCAAAGAAAAGCGCCAACCCCCATGGTCTTCTCAATTCGCAATCAAGCTGACGGCACAAGGAACGTGCCGCCCGCCTGATGCTGCGTAAAAAATCATATTTTGGCCATTTGCCGTGCCCGGATGGTGTATATGCAGTTTTGTCCCCCTTTTGCCTTGCACTCCATCCGTTCGACATCGGCATTGAGCAGCTTTTTAAACCAATTGATCTCACACTTGCAGGCATGGTTATACCGGTTGGCCACTTGGGCAATGGGACAATTGTATTCCACCAGCCGATAACTTCCGTCCTCTTGTTTGTTCACTTCAACCATATAGCCTTTGGAATCCTGGATCTTCGCCAAAAGTTCCACTTTTTCATCCAGGCTTTTGCCGGAGAAATCGGCCTGGTACTCTTCCGTCAGCCGTTTTTCCCGGCTGCGAAATACTTGTTCTATCATTTCCAACCCGTGATTTTCCTCGAGATCCTGCAACAAATCCAGGGTGAAATTGGAATAGCTTTTAGGAAAACAGTCCTCCGATTTTTCCGTCAAATAATATTGATTCGTCGGACGTCCCATCGCCTGACGGAGCAATTTGGCCGCGATCAAACCGTCCCGTTCCAGCGTATTGATATGCCGGCGAACGGCCATTTCCGTAACACCCAACCGCTCGGCGATTTCCCCGACGGTAAGAGCTCCCTCGGTTTTTAACATCATCATAATCTGTCTGCGGGTAGAACTCGCTCCATTCATGCCCTTCACCTTCCCTCGGCCACAAAAAGCCCCTTTTTACTTCTATACCCTTTTTTATCGTATACTTTGTTCACCGAGTTCCTTTTGTAGATAAGTTTTCACTTGTTTGGCAAAATCCGCGAACCAGCCGGAATCCTGCACATACGGGATCAGATCCGTCCATGCCGTCTCGGTGTAACGGCGAACCAAACGCTCCCTCAGGGACAGCAGATTCCTGAGCTTGCTTCCGGTTTCGCGATCGATCACCCGCTCGTCTTCCAAAATGTCGACAATATCGAAATATCCTCCGGGGTCTCGCATGATGAATCCGTCGATCATCACACTCCCCACATCAATCATGCATTCAGATGCCAAATGGAGCGCCCGTTCCGCGGCAAATCGCTCTTCCAGCTCCCTTTTTCCGACAGCCAGACGCTCCAGCAGGTCTGCACATAGCTCAAGATGGGATAATTGCTCCTTAATCCTGTTTACGTTTACATCATAAATCACACCGCGTTCCCCCAATCTTCCGTAAAACCTGACCTTTCCATTTACAACAACGAAAATAAGGCAGGAGAAGTGTCACACAATCAGATGCCAAATTGTTGAAATTCATTAATGCTTTCACGTGATAAATTATAACGCCTGTCCGGAATGAAAGGAAACATCAGCCCAAGACTGTTCAGAATAAACCCTCCTGCAATCGCAAAGAATAGATGCTAAAAGGAGCAGCTGTTGTTGATCTGAAAAGGAGGGACAGTAAGGTGCAGCTTTCCGACAAAGATCTTCATTATCTGACCGATGAAATGTCCTGGGAATTGCTGGCAATGAAAAAATGCAACCATTATGCCGGCCTGTGCCAAGATGCATCCGTGCAATCACTCATCAATCAAATCGGACAAATGCATCAGCGCCATTATGAAATGCTGTTATCGCAAATACAATCTTCCACCGGCGCCGCTTCAACAAGCCAACCGAACGCCGCCAACCGACAGATGAATTGATGAGGAGGGAAGACGATGCAGTTTCAATCGAATGCCGATACATCGCAAAAATCAACCGGTTTGCCAAAGGTAAAAGGGCCGCAAATGAACGACCGTGACTTTATCAACGATATCTTGTCCACGGAAAAATATATCTCATACGGTTACAATGCCGCTGTCAATGAAGCGAGCAATCCGCAACTGTTTCAGACGCAAATGCAACTGTTAAACGAGATTCACCAGGCGCAGCATCAACTATTCGACTTGATGCATCAAAAAGGATGGTACAAACTGGAGGCGGCGCCTGCCGGCAAGATCGCGCAAAAAGCGCAGCAATTCGCGAACTATCGCACACAATTTCCCTATCAGTAAAAGCGTACCCCCTCCAAGGAACAAATGCGGAGGGGTCTTTCTGTGGAGCGGGTGGTCACAATTGTTGCCGGACAGCAGGTTTTGTCAGCTCCTGACTTCCTTTGTCAGCGAGAAGGAATTTATTTACATCCCTCGAAATCGTAAAAGTAATAATATTCTTGCAAGGAGGGCTGTCTGGCAATGAATAATCAGGAAGCGGGCATTTCGACGAGAGAAGCCGCCGAACGTTTACAAGTGACGGCTCGAACGGTTCGCAAGTGGATTGATATGTTTGAAGATTATATTCAACCGGATTGGAATGAAAGAGGGCATTATCTCTTGACTGAGGAGGGCCTGAAACGGCTGTCCGACATCCAGAACCGTCTTTCGGAACCGCAAAAATCGATGAAGCAAGTGCGCATGGACTTGATCAAAGAGGGAAAAATTCATCTGAGACCCGATCAGTCTGAATTGACAGACACGGAATTGCCGGACGAAACCCTGCAGCAGATCACGGAAACACTCGACAGCGTCGGGGAAATGGTTGAAGAGCTGTTTGACCGGATGGACCGGCTGGAAAATCACATCTTCGGGCTGTTCACCACCCTGGAGGAAATGGAGCATAAACTGGTCGCCGTAAGCATCGATTCCGTTTCCGCCAATGAGGTGCAGCAGATGTTCGACGAAGTCCGCAAAAAACAGGATCAACTCCGAATGGAATTGCGCAATGTGACCTTTACCCAGCGACTGACCGCTGCTACCAGCGAACAGGGGTTACTTCCGCGTCGCCAGAAAAAAACGCGCTTTTTCGGCCTTTTATAGCCCGCAAAAACGGGATTGCCCCCGTGAACGTAATCATCGGATCTGCAGGTGGCGGGGCACTTTCCGGTTTTGCCAATGCTTCCGTCCGGATTGTACCGACAAGTTATGATCGTTATTGTATAATGGAAGGAAGTTGAGCAAAAAGGAGCCATTCGCATGTCAAACCAAGATCTGATGTTTTTATACGATGAATCGGAAAAAACCCATACCCGCTTTATCAGCTTTGTCGGTGAATCCAACCGTTTTGACCTCGCCATTGTGACAACCGAACGCTTTTACGGAAAAGTTTTGGTTCTCGACCTGCAATCCAACCGTTTTGCCATCATCGGGCCGGATGATCTGGAAGAACCCGGTTATTTGGAACACGTCTATCAGATTTCGGAAGCAGAAGCAGAGGAATTAAAGCAATTTTTACATACGGTTGTCTGACGAATATTTCTCCTCTTTCTTCCGCACGTTAGAAAGGAAGGAGGAGATGAGGCATGAGCCGGCAAAATAAAAGCAAAGAACTTGGCACCGTCGAGTCGCATCGCAGCGAACTTGTGCCCGAAGAATTCCCCGACGGCCCTTACGGAGCGGCAACCTCATATCGCTTGGGGAAATCCACACCATGGCGCCCCGGTCAACATGCCGGACCGCAATTCACCTACGAAATGCGCGAATTTCATGAAGGGATTGAACGCCAATTTCCGGGAAGCCATCCAACACACGATCAACCGAACCCGTAAAAAAGCCAGCCCTATTCCTTCCGGGCTGGCTTTGCACTTTTCACCTTTCTGAGCACAAAATAGGCACATCCGAAGTTGCAAAATTCATTTAGATATTCTTGTAAATAACTGATCTTGGTTTCTGTTGTGGCCCGGGTGTGATCATCGGCAAAGAAACCTTTCAGTCGCAGCTGACCATATCCCCAATCGCCGACGACATAATCATATTTTTCCAGGATCTCACTGAACCGTTTGCGAAAAGCTTCCATATTCCAACCGTTGCGATGGTTGGAAAGGAGTTCATACTCCAACCCATTTATATGAATTCGCTCCATAAACGTCCTACCTTTTCTATTCCAATTTTACATTTATATGTTACCATATCCTCCCGTTAACATCTTCATCCTTTTTCGTATGGATTGCCGTTGTTTGGGCACGTTAAAAAAAGGAGGTGCCGAAACTTCGATGAAACGACGATACCTAATTCTGTTCGCGGCGATGCTTCTTCTCATCCCCGCCTGTAACAATGATGACCAGCAGCAGGCAGATCAGGGATTACAACAAACCCATGAACCGCTGTACCGGGAAAAAGATCAGGATTCGCGGATCGGGATGGTGCGAAATGATGAAATTAACGGTGAGGAAAATGCACGCGGCGGTGGGCAGAACGAAATCGGATATTTCAAATACACACCGGAAAATTATCATCAAAACGGTCGTGCCGCAGGACCCGATGTCTTTGTGGACCGCCCCCTCCTGGCAAAGCATATCGCGCAAATGGTCACGGTTTTGCCCAATGTAAAGGAAGCCACCGCACTTGTTACAGATGATCATGTATTTCTTGGGATTAAAACGAAAAACGGACGCATGGATCCAAAAACGGTAAAAGAGGCAAAGCGTACTGCGGAAAGTATTACTCCCCGCTACTTTAAGGTTCACGTGACGGAAAACCGCACCCTGGAGTCGCAGATCAATTCCATCGGCATGCGGATGACGAGCGATTATGATGTAGAAGGGATCAGAGGGGATTTGGAACAGCTTCTCCGGGAAATGGGCGATACCACCCCTCCGGAAGTGAATGAATCATCACAACCGAACAGGCGGAGCCAAATGAACCCGAGGCAGGATTAAGCGGGAAAACCAGCTTTTCGGCTTGGAAGGCTGGTTTTTTGTGTGACCATATTCCATAAAAAAAGCAGGCGATAATGATCTGCCATTATCACCTGCCAGTCGGTTTTATGCCATTTTCTCCTCTTTTTTCTGAGCGGATGCCATTTGCTCATGCGCATGATACGAGCTGCGCACCAACGGCCCCGATTCGACATGGGAAAAGCCCATGCTCAGTCCGATTTCTCTCAACTGCTTAAATTCGTCCGGCGTATAATAGCGGTCGATTTTCAAATGCTTTTTGGTCGGTTGCAAATATTGACCGATCGTGACAATATCCACATCATGCGCCCGCAAATCTTGCATTGCCTCAACCACTTCATCAAATGTTTCACCGACTCCCACCATGATGCTTGATTTGGTCGGGATCTGCGGTTGCATCTCTTTGGCCCGTTTCAGAAGCTCGAGCGAACGGTCATATTTTGCCTTGGAGCGAACGCGGTCAGAGCGGCGCCTTACGGTTTCGATATTGTGATTGAGCACATCCGGTTTCGCATCCATCACCACTTTCAGCGCATCCCAATTCCCCATGAAGTCCGGGATCAACACTTCGACACTGGTAAAGGGATTGCGTTTGCGGATCGCCTTGATGGTCGCCGCAAAGATCGCCGCGCCGCCATCTTTCAAATCGTCACGCGCAACGGAGGTCACAACCGCATAGCGTACCCCCATCTGTTCCACTGCCTCAGCGACGCGCTCCGGTTCCTGCCAATCCAGTTCCGTCGGAAGACCGGTTTTGACGGCACAAAAACGGCAAGCCCGCGTACAAATGTCCCCCAGGATCATGAATGTGGCCGTCCGATTGGCCCAGCATTCAAAAATATTGGGGCAACGAGCCTCTTCACATACGGTGTGCAAGGTTTTGCTCCGCATCATCTTTTTAAGCTCTTGATAGTTTTCATTTGTATTTAGACGAATTTTTAACCATTCCGGTTTACGTTCTCTAGCCTGAGATTGGCTTTCTGCCATAATGCTCCCTCCTCACTGCAGGTACGATCGCCCGCTGTACCTTGGCTGCAAACAATACAACAAGATTATATTACCACAAAGTAGATCAACTTACGCCAAATCATCCCTTTTCCTCTTACTTTTTCCGACTCCAATAGAGCAAAAAGAGGAAATAGGGGGCGCCGATCACGGCTATCAGCACACCGGCCGGCACTTCCAGTGGTGCAAATAAAGTTCTCCCCAGCAAATCGGCACCCATGACCATGATGGCTCCCAACAGTGCCGACGCCGGCAACAAAAGACCGTAGGCGGCTCCGACCAATTTGCGCGCCGCATGAGGAGCGATCAATCCGACAAAGCCGATCGTACCGACAAAGGATACGGCAGCTCCGGCAAGCGCTGTCGCAATCAATAAAACCAACAGCCGCTGGAGGGAGGGACGGGCACCAAGAGCTGTTGCCAACGAATCGCCCATTTGCGAAACATTGAGATGGCGGGAAAACACGAAAGCCAGCGGTAGCAAAAGGGCAAGCCAGGGGAGCAAAACAGCAACCTGGTTCCAATTGCTCCCGTAAATACTTCCGGTCAGCCAGGTTTTCGCTTGCAAGGCACTAAACGGCGGACCGATCAGAATAATGAAATTGGTTGCCGCCTGGGTAGCCAGCGTGAAACCGATCCCCAGGAGCACCAGCCGGAACGGGGAGATTTTTCCCCAGGAGAAAAAGAGCAACAGTCCCACAATGACAGCCGCCCCGATAAACGATGCGGCCGGCACCCAAAATAATGAAACTGAAAGGTTGGTGGAACGGTCGCTGAAAAAAGTGATCACCGTAACCGCTCCGACTGAGGCACCGCCCGTGACCCCGACCATATCTGGTGAGGCCAACGGATTTCGGATCACCGCCTGCAAAAGAGCGCCGGAAACGGCCAGCGAGGCTCCGGCAATCAG
Organism: Thermoactinomyces sp. CICC 10522; assembly: GCF_016055075.1. Classification (NCBI taxonomy): domain Bacteria; kingdom Bacillati; phylum Bacillota; class Bacilli; order Caryophanales; family Thermoactinomycetaceae; genus Thermoactinomyces; species Thermoactinomyces sp. CICC 10522. Next base: position 61,512 of record NZ_JAECVY010000008.1, read on the forward strand.
CGCCAGGAGGATGCGCGGCAGACGGAATGTCTCAACGATCAATTGATCAAATTTGGACCCGATCCCCAAAAAGACCCGGATCACATCGAGCGGAGAAAGCTGAACCCGACCTACTCCGACACTGAGCACCATGACAAGAAAAGCGAATGCGGCAAGCAAAAACAAGATCGAGACGGCTCGCCAGTCAATCAAGGCGGAGAAGCGCGAACCAAGGCGGAGGGAAGTGTACCGCTTCATCCTTCCTCACTCCCCTTTCTGCCCGCAAGATAAATAAAAAACGGGGTTCCAAGAATAGCCGTCATCACCCCAACCGGAATCTCCTGCTGATTCATCACCAATCGTCCGGCAATATCGGACGCCATAAGCAAAGCGGCTCCGTAAACGGCGGCATAAGGAATGATGAACCGGTGGCTTGCTCCGACCCAGGCACGAACAAAATGGGGAACTACCAGCCCGACAAAAGCGATCGGACCGGCCACCGCAACCGAGCCACCGGCCAGCAAAACGACGATCAGCGCGCCGATTCCTTTGATCAAACCAGTTTTCATTCCCAGTCCCCTGGCCACATCTTCTCCCATCGTCAAGATGTCAATATTGGGTGCCATCCACAACGCCAGCAACCATCCGACCAACATAAAGGGAAACACCGGCAGGGCACTTTCCAGGCTCCGTCCTTCAACTGAGCCGGTCAGCCAGAATAACAGCTCATTCAGTCCCTTTTCATTCATCACCAACATTCCCTGTGTGATCGAAGCAAAAAAAGCGGCAATTGCGGCTCCGGCCAGGGTTAGTTTCAACGGACTCAGTCCCTCCCGGCCGACGGATCCCAGAAAATAAACGATTGCCGCCGCGACAGCTGCCCCGATAAAGCCAAGAATCATCAAGGACGGGACGGCAGTGATCGAAAAAAGCGTCACCCCTCCGACAATAAATAAGCTGGCTCCGGCATTTACCCCGAGTGTCGCCGGTGATGCGAGCGGGTTTTTCGTCAAAGCTTGCATGAGTGCCCCGGCCACGGCCAGACTTGCTCCGACGACGAGCGCAAACACCGTTCGGGGAACTCTGGTTGTCCGAATAATCAAATGCTCATTATTTGTCGGCTGATAATGAATAAATGACTCCACCACCGTTGAAAGCGGAACCCGGGTAACGCCGACACTGATACTGATCATGGCCAAAACAGCAACCAACACCACTCCGGCGAGCAGTCCGGCCCATTTGAACCGCCCGGTATATAAACCCCCCATATCCACTACCTCTCTTTCTTCCAGACCAACTTAAGTCTAGAAAAAGGAAAAGATGATGTCAATGAGGTTGAAAATCATTATCAAAATAATTGACACCCGGCTTCTTTATTTTTATAGTAAAGAAGAAATCAGGAAATGATAATCATTATCATTTATAACGAAAGGAGCATATTCGGTGCGTTCCATAAAAGCAATTCTTCCCCCGTTCCTTGCACTCGCTCTCTTTTCCCTTGTGCTTGCGGGATGCAGCTCATCTGATTCATCAGATCAAACCAAAGAGAGCGGCCGCACGATTCAACATGCAATGGGGCAATCCATCGTCCCGACCCATCCGAAACGCGTTGTCGTCCTTACCAATGAAGGTCTGGAAGCCTGCCTTGCTCTGGGAGTCAAGCCGGTGGGAGCGGTTAAAGGTTTTACCGGCCATCCCTGGTACCCTCATCTGGCAAAAGAACTGACAGGTGTGACTGTAGTCGGAACGGAGAGCCAGCCTGATCTGGAGACGATCGCCAGTTTAAAACCGGATTTGATCATCGGAAATAAAATGCGCCAGGAAAAGGTATATGAACAATTGTCGGCAATCGCCCCGACCGTGTTTGCTGAAACCTTGCGCGGGGATTGGAAAGTCAATTTCTCCCTGTATGCCAAAGCGCTCAATAAAGAAAAAGAAGGCAACAAAGTCCTCAAGGAATATGAGCAAAAGGTGGCCGAAGTGCGGAAAAACGCCGGAGACCTTCTGAATCAGAAAGTTTCCATGGTTCGCTTTTTGTCCGGGGAAACGAGACTCTACCAACTGGACAGCTTTTCCGGCGTGATTTTAAAAGATGTCGGGTTTCAGCGCCCGCCGCTGCAAAATAAAAATTCCTTTGCGGTCACGATCACAAAAGAACAAATTCCACAAGCCGACGGAGACATTATCTTCTATTTCACCTATGATACAGGCGACAAAAAAGGAAATAAACAGGAAGAGACGTTTTTAAGCGATCCGCTTTGGGCCAATCTCCAGGCGGTTAAAAAACATCGTGCGTTTAAAGTGGATGATGTGATCTGGAATACGGCCGGCGGCGTCAAAGCAGCCTTTTTGATGTTGGATCAACTCAATTCCTATATAAGCAAAATCAAAGCACAAACAACATAACCTCCTCCCGTGAAGGCATGACCTCCCCAGGATCATGCCTTTTTTGTATCCTGTCCCGAGCGTCGGTCTCCCCTTTCCGAATTCCTCCCTGAAAATGCCAAAATGTTTTCGATGAATGCCAGGCAAACTATCTGTAAAACCTTTTAAACCAAAAATCGGTGGTCATGATGGTAAAAAGCTGTAAAATCCTGCTAAGCTTTTTTTTGTTGTTTTCCGCTTTTCCATGTTCTGTTGACGCGTCGGACAAAGATCAGGAAGCGTCGGACAAACTTCACCTGTATGAAACCATGGAAACATTAACCGGCGTGCCGTGGGTATATCTGGCAGCCATGGACCAATATGAGAAAAATGCACATGCTGCCAAAAACAAAAAAGAAAAAAGCGGAAAGAAAAGGCTCACTTCAATTGAGGTTCCCTCCTCCTTGTGGGCAGGCCGGATCAATCCTGACCCTGATGACCGGGTGCCTGAATCGATTGCCTTTTTTCAGGGAATCGGAAAGGATGCCAACGGTGACGGCAAGGCAGATCCACAGGATGACCTTGATGTTCTCTACTCCGTCGCTTCCTTTCTGGCGCAAAAAGGTTTGAAAGAAGAACAAATCCGCGAACGGATCTGGGACTATTACAAACATCCGACCACGGTGGATGTGATCACGCACATCGCGAAAATCTACGCCAGATACCAAACGCTCCATCTGGAAGAACGCCGCTTCCCGATCCCGCTTCAATATAATTACACGTATCACAATACCTGGGGAGACCGCCGCGGCTGGGGAGGTCTGCGCATCCATGAAGGAACGGATATTTTCGCCAACTACGGAACGCCCGTACTGAGCACCTGCTACGGCTATGTTGAATTGATTGGCTGGAACCGCTATGGGGGGTGGCGCATCGGAATCCGCGACGTCAACAATAACTATCACTATTTCGCCCATCTGAACGGCTTCCGCAAAGGGCTGAAAAAAGGAGATGTCGTCAAACCGGGCGATCTGATCGGCAGCGTCGGTTCTTCCGGTTACGGGCCGCCGGGAACTGCCGGCAAATTCCCGCCCCACCTTCACTATGGAATATACAAATTCAACGGAAAAAGCACCTACTCATTTGATCCCTATCCATTGCTGAAAAAATGGGAACGGCAGGCCTATCTGAAATGGAAACGGAAGAAACGCCGCCACCGTTCGGCCAGTTCCGAAACCACTCACCCGATCCATTCCTCAACCAAAAAAAAGCATGATGGCTAAGTCCCTCCATCATGCTTTTTCCATTTGTGATTTACCCAGCTTTTTGTTCATCGCTTTTTCTTTTATTCAGGTTGGAGCTGTGGTAACCATAGATGAAATAGATGATCAAACCTACTGCCAGCCAGATCAGAAAGCGAATCCATGTCGCTTCGTGAAGCTGAACCATCAAAAAGACGCAGAAGATAATCGCCAAAATCGGCACCAACGGCATCAAAGGCGTTTTGAATTTCCGCGGCAGATCCGGCTGTTTGTAGCGCAGGACCATAACGGCGATCGAAATCAGAACAAATGCGGCCAGCGTCCCCAGATTGACCAATTGGGCCAATTCGTCAAGCGGCACAAAAGCTCCGAGCAACGCAGCGAAGATCCCAAATGACCAGGTGGTCACGTAAGGCGTACGATATCGCTGGTGAACATGGGAAAAAATCGGGGGCAACAAACCATCACGCGACATGGAGAAGATGATGCGAATCTGTCCGTACAACATGACCAGCATCACGGTAAACATCCCGACTAATGCCCCCAGGCTGATCAGTCCGACCAGCCAGTTTTGATGGACGAATTGCATCGCGAAAGCGACCGGAGCATCTTGATGGCTGGCAAAGTTTTGATAGGGCACAATCCCCGTCAGAATGGCCGTCACAATAATATAGAGGAACGTGCAGATGCCGAGCGACCACAAAATGCCTTTGGGCAAATCTTTTTGCGGGTCACGCGTTTCCTCCGCCGCGGTGGTGACAGCATCAAAACCGAGGTAGGCGAAAAAGACGGTCGCGGCAGCCAAACCGACTCCGGAGAAACCAAAAGGCATGAACGGAGACCAATGGGCCGGTTTTACATAGAAAATTCCAACAATTATAAATAATGCAACGACAATCAACTTAATGGCAACCATGATGTTGTTAACCCATTTTGACTCTTTTACACCGATTGAAAGTAAAAAAGTAATAATTAAGACAATGACAAGTGCAGGCAAATTGACGATGGCTCCGGGCACTGATCCCCCTGGTGCATTGGTTAGCGCCGCAGGCAGATGTATGCCGAACCCTTCCAACAGCGATTTGAAATAACCGGACCAACCGGACGATACTGCACTAACCGCCAACAAATATTCCAAAACCAAATCCCATCCGATAATCCAAGCGACAAATTCTCCCAACGTGGCATAGCTGTAAGTGTACACCGACCCGGAAACCGGCACCAGCGAGGAAAATTCAGCATAGGCCAAAGCTGCAAACAAACAGGCCAAACCTGCGATCACAAAAGATAAAATCAAGGCGGGACCCGCTGTCAGCGAACCAACACCCGTCAGAACAAAGATCCCGGTTCCGATGATGGCACCAATCCCCAGCATGGCCAAATCAGTCGCTTTTAACTCCCTCTTGAGCTGAGTTCCCTGACGGCTCGTTTGAATCGAGGCGTCAATACTCTTTTTACGGAATAGCTGCACGGCAAAACCTCCTCTTCGGATAAGCCGATTTTTATTTTTTTGAAAAATCGGATGTGTACTTATTATATATAAATTCTTTAAGAAAATAAATAAAAAATCCTGCCAATTCCGGCAGGTTATCTCAAAAACTAGGCTTTTTGTTTCTTTAATTCTTCTAAAATCGCGTCCGGCTTCAGGCCTTGAATCGCCGTATCCCCGATGACTGTAACAGGAACGCCCAGAAAACCCAGTTTTTTTACATCTTCCAAAAAGGCGGGGTTTTCTGCACAATCGCGTACTTCGTATTCGATTTTATAATCATTTAAAAATCGCTTCAAAACATTGCATTCAATACAATGCGGCCGGGAATATACAATCACTTTCATTGTTCGACACTCCCTTCATGCGGGGCAAAAACTCTCTCCCTGTCATTTCCCATACCGGGATGACTTAACCATAATATACCACAGTTTCTCGGACAGGCGGGTCCCTCCTTCGAGTGCTTTCTTATCGACCCCTGAATCTCTTCGACAGGCCATTGATGTTTTCCGCATCCGGATGTGTTGGCTTCCCTGACCCGATATGCTATCTTTGTCACAGAGAAACGAAAAATATCAGGGCATTTGACCAAACACTGAATAGACGCAGGCTTGCGGATTTTCATCCGTTTGATCTGCATGCCTGATTCGGGAGAGATGATCGACTTGCACAGAAACCTGCGAAGTTTTCTTACACAATTGCGTCAAGAAAAAGAGATTGTGGAAATAGCGGCTCCCGTCGACCCGCATCTGGAGCTGGCGGAAATTCATCGGCGCGTGATCGCCGAAGAAGGTCCCGCCCTGCTCTTCACCAACGTAAAAGGAAGTTCGTTTCCCGTTGTCACCAATCTCTTTGGTACTTCCCGACGGGTGGAACTGGCTTTTGGCCCGCGGCCGGAGCAACTGATGAAAAAAATCGTTTCCCTGGCCCATACTTTAATGCCGCCCACACTTGGTGCACTGTGGAAAGAACGGCGCATCCTGTTTGACCTGATGAAAGTGGGATGTCAGCCCGTTTCTGCCGGTAAAGCACCTGTACTGGAACAAAAGCAAGCTGAAGTGGATCTGACCCGGTTGCCCGTCATCACTTCGTGGCAAGAAGACGGAGGGCCGTTTATCACCTTGCCTCTTGTGTATACGGAACACCCGGTTACGGGACAGCATAACCTCGGTATGTACCGCATGCAAATTTTCGACAAACAAACCACTGGCATGCACTGGCAGATCCAGAAGGGCGGAGGATTTCACCACTATGAAGCGGAATCGCACAATCAAGCCCTGCCTGTGCGGGTGCATCTGGGAGGGCCGCCCGCGCTCATTGCTTCGGCGATTGCACCTGTGCCTGAATTTTTGCCCGAACTGCTCTTAACTTCCCTGATTCTCGGAGAAAAGCTGCCCGTCGTCAGACCGTCTGATGGCGGTTACCCTTATATCGCGGAAGCGGAATTCGTCCTGTCCGGCGTGGTTCCACCACATGAGCGCCGTCCCGAAGGTCCGTTTGGCGACCACTACGGTTACTATTCGTTGGAGCACCCGTTCCCGGTCTTCCATGTGAAAGAGATCCGCCATCGCCGCGATGCGATCTATCCCGCGACAGTAGTCGGCAAACCACGCCAGGAAGATTACTATCTCGGTGAATTTTTGCAGCGCCTTCTCTCCCCCGCTTTCCCCATGGTGATGCCGGGTGTGCGCGATTTGTGGACATATGCGGAAACCGGCTTCCACCCATTGGCCGCGGCCATCGTCAGGGAGAGTTACAAACGGGAGATCATGGCCCACGCTTTCCGCATTTTGGGCGAAGGGCAGCTCTCGCTGACAAAATTCCTGATCCTGACTGACCGGAGCATTTCGCTCGACGCATTTGACCGCTTGTTTGAAACGGTTTTGGAGCGGTTTGAACCTGCATCGGACTTGTTCATTTTCCATGATACCTCAATGGATACGCTCGACTACACGGGACGCCGCTTCAATCACGGTAGCAAGGCGGTACTGCTTGGAACCGGGGAGGTCAGGCGCACGTTGCCCGCGGAATATCACGGCCCCGATCTCCCAGGGGTGCAAGGTGTGGCTGTTTACTGCAAAGGGGCGCTCGTCCTGGAAGCCGACCCGTTTGAGCAAAACCCCCGGCTGGCGGAACATCTGCTGGAGCAATACGGGGATGCCCTGCAGGAATGGCCGTTTATATTCCTTGTTGACGACCTTGCCGCCGCTTCGGGGCAGACGGCGTTTCTGTGGACGGTCTTCACACGGTTTGACCCGGCCCACGACCTGTATGCGCGGTCGGATTGGAAGCAGCACCGCCCGCATTACCGCCTCCCCATTGTAGTCGACGCCCGGATGAAACCGGGCTATCCGGATGAACTGGAATCTGATCCGGCAGTCAAAAAACTTGTTGATGATCGCTGGAAAGAATACTTTGGTTCATAAAAAAAGCTTGTGCCCGATTTCGGCACAAGCTTTTCTAGTCTTCAAACAGGTTACCCAGACCTCCAAGAATACTTCCCTCATCTTTTTTTCCGTAATTGGCGGCAGCAAAAACGCGGCTGGCCAGCCGGCTGAACGGCAGCGATTGAATCCACACTTTCCCCGGCCCTTTCAATGTCGCGAAAAAGAGGCCTTCCCCGCCGAACAGGGCCGTTTTGAATCCCCCGACAAAGCGGATGTCATAATCGACCGTCGGCGTCATCGCAACCAGACATCCCGTATCGACACGCAGCAGTTCACCCGGCCCCAGTTCCTTCTCCACAATCGTGCCGCCGGCGTGAATAAATGAGAGTCCGTCCCCTTCCAGTTTTTGCATAATAAAGCCTTCCCCGCCAAAAAATCCGGTTCCCAGCCGCCGCTGAAATTCAACACCGACCGAGACCCCCTTCGCCGCACAGAGAAAGGCATCCTTCTGGCAAATTACCTTGCCCCCGAGGGCAGCCAGGTCAAACGGAACGATTTTTCCGGGATACGGGGCAGCAAAGGTGAGATGCCTTTTCCCCTGCCCCGCATTGGTAAACACAGTCATAAACAGGCTTTCGCCCGTCAACAGCCTTTTGCCCGCACCGAACAGTTTGCCGACAAGCCCCTTACTGGACGAAGACCCGTCGCCAAAGATGGTCTCCATCTCGATTCCGTCTTCCATCATCATTAAACCGCCCGCTTCAGCGATCACGCTTTCACCCGGGTCCAGCTCGATTTCCACGCACTGCATGTCATCGCCATAAATGCGGTATTCGATCTCATGTGATTGGGCCAATTCAGTCAGCTCCTTGAAATCGCGATCTTTTTTGAGAACGGCAATGGAACCTCCGCTGTTCCGCCCCTTTGCCTGCATTTTTCACGCTATTATTTTAACCTATTTCACCGCTTCATTCCCTATTCTTTCATTCTCGGATCAAACAAGTCCCTCAGGCCATCTCCCAACAGGTTGAAACCGAGTACGGTGCACACAATCGCCAGTCCCGGAAAAATCATCGTCCAAGGAGCCAATTGAATAAATTCGCGGGAATCGGACAGCATCGTCCCCCACTCGGGTTGCGGCGGCTGTGCACCCAATCCGAGGAAGCCGAGAGCGGCCGCTTCAATGACGGCTGTCGCAAATCCCAATGTGCCCTGCACCAAGATCGGCGACCAGCAGTTGGGCAAAATATGTTTCCATAAAATCCGGCTGTTTTTCATCCCCATGGCCCGTGCCGCCAGGATAAAATCTTCTTCCTTGACCGACAGCACGCGTGACCGCATCAGCCGTCCGAAGGCGGGAATATTGATGACGGCAACGGCAATCATCGCATTGTTCAACCCCGGCCCCAAGATGGCCACAATGGCAATGGCCAGCAAAATGCTGGGGAAGGCGAGCAAAATATCAAAAATGCGGGAGATAATCGTATCCCGCCATCTGCCGTAGTAACCGGCAATCAGGCCGAGGAAGCTGCCGATCACAATCGAACCGGCAATCGCAAAAAAACCGACTTGAAGTGAGATGCGCGCTCCGTAAATGACGCGGGTAAAAATATCCCTCCCCATATCATCCGTCCCGAACCAATGGCTGGCCGAAGGTGAAGCCAATAAGGCGCTGCTGCGCTGGTCATACTGATACGGGGTGATGACAGGAGCAAACACAGCCAGCAAAATAAAGAGGATAATGATGACACTGCCGATCGCGGCCGAACGATGCCGCCAGAATGCCCGCAAAAAATACCTGACTGGCGATTCATGGATGGAGGGGGCATAATCGATCGATGTGACAGAAGAATTTTCATTCATCTCCGGCAATGATGGCATGGAACATCAATCCTTCCCGTATTGAATGCGCGGATCGATCCAAGCGTAAATCAGATCGACCAGCAGGTTGATCACCACGAAAATCGTCGCCAGCACGAGAATGCCGGATTGAATAACCGGGTAATCGCGCTGCCCAATCGCATCGTAAATATACCGCCCCACTCCCGGCCAACTGAAAATCGTCTCCGTCAAGACCGCACCGCCGAGCAGCAACCCCATTTGCAAGCCGGCCACCGTCAATACCGGGATGCAGGCATTTTTCAACGTATGTTTGTACACCACCCAAAATTCGGACAATCCCTTGGCGCGGGCTGTCCGCACAAAATCGGAGCGGAGCACCTCCAGCACACTGGACCGGGTCATCCTGGCGATGATCGCCATCGGTATCGTTCCCAGCGCGACTGCCGGCAAAATCAAATGCATCATCACATCTCCCAAGACGGTGAAATCTCCGCTGAACAGGGAATCAAGCACATAAAATCCCGAAAATCCCTCAAAGCCGAGGCGCGGATCAATTCGTCCGCTGGAAGGAAATATTCCCAGCTTCTGCGCAAACAGCCACTGCTCCATCAAACCCAGCCAGAAGACCGGAATCGAGACACCGAGGAGAGCAACCACCATCCCGGAATAATCCAGCCATGAATTTTGTCTCCAGGCCGATAAAATTCCCAGATTAACACCAAAAAAGATGGCAATCGCCATCGCCGCCAGCGAAAGCTCTGCCGTCGCAGCCAGATAGGGCTGAATCTCTTCGGAAATCGGGACATGGGTGATGAGGGAAGTACCCAAATTTCCATGCAGCAAATCATTGACATAAAGGAAATATTGTTTGTAAAAAGGCTGATCCAGTCCCAGATTATGCCTGATTTCCGCCAACTCCTGCGGAGACGCTTTCTCCCCGGCAATGGTTTTTGCCGGATCTCCGGGAATCGCATGGACGATGGCAAACGTAACGAGCGACATCCCGATGAGGACGGGAATCAGCATGAAAATCCGGCGAATTGTATAGGCTAACATCGTTTCCTTCCACCTCGTTGTTGGCTATGTCGAAAGTGGCATTGCCCCACGCAAGAGCAATGCCACTCCTGGCCCGATCTTTTACTTCAAATCCACATTTTCCAGGTAGAGCGTTGAGGTCGGGTGCGGGATAAACCCGGTTACTTCTTTTTTGGCTGCATAAGGTACGGTCGCATGAACCAGCGGTACCCACGGCGCATCGTTTTTAATGATTTCCTGCGCTTGCTGATAAAGTTTCGTCCGTTCCTCCTGATCGCTGGAACGCTGCGCCTTGATCAACAGATCGTGCAACGGATCGCTTTTATAGAAGGCGATGTTTCCCGCATCGGGCGTACGCGTATTGTCTTTGTCGAGGAGCACGTACAGGAAGTTGTCCGGGTCGCCGTTATCCCCGTTCCACCCGAAGAGAGCCATCGAATGCTCCCCTTTTCCGGTGCGGTCCAGGTACGTCTGCCAGTCATAGGTGACGATTTTCGTTTTTACGCCGATTTTGGCGAAGTCGGCCTGCATATACTCCGCTACTTTTTTGCCGTCCGGCAGATAGGGGCGCGGTTCGGTCGGAGCATAGAAATCGACTTCAAAACCATTGGGGTAGCCCGCTTCAGCCAAGAGTTTTTTCGCTTTATCAAGATTGAATTCATAATCCTTGATTTTGCCGTTATAGCCCCACATAAACGGAGGAATCGGATTGACCGCCGGTTCGGCCAGACCGGAATAAAAGCTTTTGATAATCCCTTCTTTGTTGACGGCATAATTGAGCGCCTGTCTCACTTTCGGATTGTCAAACGGTTTCTTCTGAGTGTTAAAAGCCAGATAAGCCACATTCATCCCCGGCTGGTTAAACAGTTGCAGGTTGCTGTCCCCTTTCACCAGTCCGACCGAGTTCGGGTTCAGGCCGTCCATGATATCGATATCTCCCGATTTCAGCGCGGTCAAGCGAGCGGTGTTATCCGGAATGGAGCGGAAAATCACTTGTTCCAGCTTGGGATAACCTTTTCGCCAATAGTCCTTGTTTTTCTTCAATGTAATATGATCGTTCTTTTTCCATTCCACGAAGACAAAGGGACCGGTTCCCACGGGTTTTTGTGCAAATTGTTCAGGTCCTTCCTTTTTGATGGCGGTCGGCGAAGCAATGCCAAACGGGGACATGGCCAGGTTGCTCAAAAACGGGCCCTGCGGATAGTTGAGATCAAACTCAACCGTGTATTCGTCCAATGCTTTGACATCTTTAATAACTGCACCTTTATCCCCTTTGAATCCGCCAAACATATAACCGAAGTAAGGGAATTCCCCTCCTTTGTGGTAGGGGTTGTTTTTATCCATCCAGCGCTCGAAGTTAAACACGACGGCATCAGCGTTAAACGGGGTTCCGTCCTGAAATTTGACGCCTTGGCGCAGTTTGAACGTCCACTTTAAGCCATCAGGGCTAGTTGTCCAGCTCTCCGCCAAAGACGGCTCCACCTTGGTCGATGTCGGTTCATATCTGACCAGCGTATCAAAAATCTGTTCAGTGACATGGAGGGATTCGCCGTCCGTCACTTGAATCGGATCAAGCAGTTTGGAGTCGGCTCCGCGGCCATAGATCAAGGTTTTTTCCTGGCTGCCCGCTTTATTGTTGGAACATCCCGCTAAAAATGATGATAAAACCAGAATAAAAGTGAAACAGAATATCCAAAGCCGTTTTGGCATATAAGCATCCTCCTTTAAATGGATTCATCATGTTTTTGGATTGCCGGACGATCCCTTTGGCGACTCACCTCCTTTTCAAACTATTGATCAAGCAGATGGCAGGCAACCTGATGGCCGCCGCCTGCATCTTTCATCTCCGGACGGACTTCTTTGCAGACATCCATGGCGTAGGGGCAGCGCGGATGAAACGCGCAACCGAGCGGCGGATTGGCCGGGCTGGGCACGTCGCCGGACAGGATGATTCGCTCCTTCCCGGCATCCGGATCGGGAATCGGCACGGCGGACATCAAGGCCTGGGTGTAAGGATGAAGCGGATTGCGATACAACTCGTCCCGTCCGGCCAGTTCCACCATCCGTCCCAGATACATCACGCCGACCCGGGTGCTGATATGTTTCACCACGCTCAAATCATGAGCGATAAAGATATAGGTAAGTTCAAATTGCTCCTGCAAATCCATCATCAAATTAAGCACTTGCGACTGAATCGACACATCCAATGCCGATACCGGTTCATCGGCAACGATCAGTTTCGGCTTGGTGGAAAGCGCGCGGGCAATGCCGATCCGCTGCCGCTGGCCGCCGCTGAACTGATGTGGGTAACGGTTCATGTGAAACTTGTCCAGCCCGACCACCTTCAGCAGTTCCTCCACTTGTTCTTTTCGTTCCTTCGCTCCTCCCAGTCCATGAACGATAAGCGGTTCTTCCAAAATCTTCCCAATTCTCTGCCTCGGATTCAGAGAAGCAAACGGATCCTGAAACACCATCTGCATTTCCCGCCGCGCTTTTCGCATCTCTTCCGGAGAGTATTGCAAGATCGACTTTCCTTCAAATTCAACCTCGCCCGCCGTCGGCTCATACAGTCGGAGTATCGTCCGTCCGGTGGTGGATTTGCCGCAACCGCTCTCCCCCACCAGCCCGAGTGTCTCCCCTTTTTCCACAGTGAAACTGACATCGTCAACGGCCTTTATTTCTCCAATCTTTTTGCCGAAAATGCCGCCGCGGATCGGAAATGTTTTCTTCAGGTTACGAACGCTCATGAGCGCCATGATCGATTGCCTCCTTTTGATTCAAGAAACAGCGGCTGAAATGCTTTTCATCCACTTTCACGATTTCAGGTTCCTCTTTGCGGCAGATCTCCATTGCAAATTCACATCTCGGGGCAAAGCGGCAACCGGCGGGCAAATTGAACGGACTGGGGACTTGCCCGGGGATGGCGTATAGCCGCTTCTTTTGCTCGTCCAGTTTGGGAATCGACTTTAACAGGCCTTGTGTATAGGGATGAGCGGGATTTTTAAACAGGCGCCTCTGGTCTGCTTCTTCCGCCACCTGCCCCGCATACATCACGATAATGCGGTCGCACATTTCCGCCACGACTCCCAAATCATGGGTGATCAACAAAACCGAGGTGCCGAATTCCTCATTCAAGGATTTCATCAAATCCAAAATTTGCGCTTGAATGGTCACATCGAGCGCGGTCGTCGGTTCATCGGCAATCAGCAGGCGCGGGCGCAGCACCATGGCCATGGCGATCATCACCCGCTGGCGCATTCCCCCGGACAGCTGGTGCGGATACTCATCCAATACCCCTTCGCGGGCAATGCCCACTTTTTTCAGGATGTCCAGCGCCCTCTCCCTGGCGGCTTTTTTGGAGATCTTCTCATGGGTGCGAATGGCTTCGATGAGTTGGTTCCCGATTGTAAACAGCGGGTTGAGCGAGGTCATCGGTTCCTGAAAAATCATGGCGATCTCTTTGCCGCGAAGTTGACGCATCTGTTTATTGTTTAACTTAGTCAAATCTTGCCCCGCAAAAATAATGGAACCATCAACAATTTTGCCCGGGGGCTTTGGCACTAACCCCATAATCGCCAGTGAGGTTACACTTTTTCCACATCCCGATTCTCCAACCAAGCCGACAATCTCGCCTTTTTGCACGGTAAGATCCAGCCCGTCCACCGCCCTGACCACGCCTTTATCCGTAAAAAAATGCAACTTCAGGTGCTTAATTTCCAAAACAGGTTGGGCCAAAGAGATCACCTCGGATTATAGTTTGAACCATTTATCTATTAATCATTTTTTATAATGTATAAAAATAATGTCAATTAATTATATTCTATCTACAAATCAAAAAAACCTTCTGTAGGAAAATAGTTTATTTACCCGCGTCATAAAGCCAGCGGCTGCCAACCGTCGCCAGCCATCATTTGTTAAACATAACTGGACGAGCTTCCCCCGGCATCATTTTTTTGCTCTTCCCTTAAGCTGTGAAAATGGCGGGTGCTAATCTTCAAAACCGTACCGTTTTCGATCCTTGACGGCTTTCCCGGAAAGTCCGCGAATGATCACAGTCATTTCACCCGGGCAAAACATAAAGCACCGATCCCCAGATCATCGGAGAATCGGTGCCGGCTCGGGATGTTATTTTCCTTGGTGCAACCGGTGCGCCATATGCAAAACAGGGCCCACAAACCGGTTCAGCGGGAAACCATGGCGAATTGCCTCCGTAATGAATGCTTTGGCCGTGAACACTGCCTCCCTGACCGATTTGCCCTTGGCCAGTTCTGCCGTAATTGCGGCCGAATAAGTGCACCCCGCCCCATGTGTATAAGTGGTCTCGATGCGTTCGCTCTCCAGGACTTCAAACGTCTCCCCGTCGTAAAATACGTCGACGGCCTTCTCATGCTGCAATTTGCCGCCGCCCTTTACCAGGACATATTTCGCCCCCGACTCATAGATCTTTTGCGCGGCGGCTTTCATATCCTCCACCGTGTTCAGCGCCCCCAGTCCGCTGAGCTGTCCGGCTTCAAACAGGTTGGGAGTGGCAACAGTCGCCTTGGGAACGAGAATTTCCCTTAATGCATCCGCCAATTCAGGGTGAAGCACCTCATCGGTTCCCTTGCAGACCATCACCGGGTCGACGACGGCCGGAATATTTTGCGATGCGATCACCTCTGCGGCAATCTCAATGATTTCAACCGATCCGAGCATCCCCGTCTTCAGCGCATCCACCCCGATTCCCTGCAATATCGTTTTCAACTGAGCTTTCAGGGTCGGGATCGGAACGGGAAATACCTGATGGTTCCAATCCTGGTCAGGATCCATTGCCACAATCGTGGTCAGCGCAGTCATGCCATAGACCCCGCGTTCCTGAAATGTTTTCAAGTCGGCCTGAATGCCTGCTCCGCCACTGCTGTCCGAACCGGCAATGGTTAATGCTTTCACTGGCTTAGTCATCAAAATCCGCCCTTTCCATGCTGTAACCTCATGTTTGTCTATTATCATTTAACCCCATCATAATCGATGATTCCGTCAACGTAAACCATGCATTTCCCCGCTATGGGAAATCCATCCTCCTCCGGTTCCGGCCGCGATTGGCGATTCCCCAATCCTGATGGGCGTGATAGAATGAAAGGCATGGACGATGGAGGGATAAAAATGAGCGACAAAATCGATCTTTCACGTTATGTCTCAAATTTGGATCAAAACGTTTATGCCATCTACAACCTGCCGGAAGAAGTGATCGCCGTCATTTTTGCTTATGTCAGCCGGAGCCCGGCCAGCTTCCGGGAAAATTTGGCCAAACTGCTGGCCGACGACGAATTGGCGGTCGGCGTAAATGCAGGCGGACTTGCGGGCACTTATTCTGAAAAAGCCGCCCGTTTCCACGAAAAATGGGTGGTTGGCTACGGGCATTCGAGTGTGGCGGAACACGCTGTCGCCCATATCGGAATCGAAAAAATCAGCCGCCTTGCTTCGGCCGAACTGGAACTGGCCAACTCGTTTAACAGCTTTACCGAATACAGCCAGCGCTATCAGCGTCCCAAACGAGGCGATTTTTATATCCCGCAAGAGCTCAGGGCCCATCCCGATCTCGAAGCGCGTTTCATCTCCATCAACGAAAAAGCATATGACACCTATGAAAAACTGATGCACGGTCTGATGCAGTTCCTGCCGCAAAAATTTCCGCGGTCAGAACATGAATCCGAGCGGGCCTATCGCTCCCGCATTGAAAAAATCGCATTTGAAGATGCCCGTTATGTGTTGACGTTAGCCACCCTGACCAACCTGGGGCTGACTGGAAACGGACGCGCTCTCCGCGATACGCTGGTTCGGCTATTATCCAGCCCTCATGCTGAATCGCGTCAATTGGCGCGGGCAATGGAGAGAGAGATCAGCCAGGTGATCCCCACCCTGCTCAAATACGTAAAACCGAACGAATATCTGCTGAAAACCAGGGAAGCACTCCAATTGCGTTTTGCGCAAAGCAAGCTCCCCCGGCATCCGGTCAGTGGTCCCCATGCCCGTTTCATTTCGATGCCGGCCTACGAAGACGCGTTGCGCAAACTGGCGACTGCGCTCCTCATCAGCCAGAGTCCGCTCTCGTATGAAGAAGCGAGCGCCCGCGCAAACAGGTACACATCGGCTGAACTGGAACAGATCGCCGAAGAGGCCCTCGTTCACCTGCGCTTTTTCGACAATCCGATCGGCGAATTTGACCATCTCACCTACCAAATGGAAATGGTCGTTTCCGAAGCCAACTGGCATCAATTGCTGCGCCACAACCGCCGCACCCATTTCAGCTTCGGCGAGCCCACGATCCGTTTGGGCCGGACCATTCCCCCTCATGTGTCCGAAGCCGGTCTCAGCGAAATGTTCCAAGCCCTGCTCGAAGAAGTGGAAGAAGGATTCAACGCGATCGCTTCTGTCTGTCCGGAAGCGGCTCCCTATCTGGTTACAAACAGCCATCACCGGCAAATCTTTGCGACAGTCAGCCTGTGGGAATTGTACCATCTGATCAATTTGCGCACCTCTCCGGAAGCACAATGGGATATCCGGGCGACCTTTGAACAGCTTCTGAAAGAACTGAAGGCAAACCAACCGATTCTCGCCAAGTATGCACAACGGCGGATGCCTTCCGCCTGAGGGAAGACGGGTGCAGAGAGGCACCCCCTTCCCTTTATAAGACGAATGTTGAAAACAGATTTTTTCCTTCCGCTTTGCCTCTTTTCCCTGCCAAACGCTATAATATAAGTAATGAGAACAGAGAGGAGGCCTTCCCTCCATGTCAAAATTATTTGAAGCATTTATATCAGCCAACGACCTTCAGGCGATCAACAAGAATAAATTGTTCAACGAAATGCTCCGCTCCTTCAAGAAACTCGGCCTCACCCATAATAATGAGCTCAAAGCCGTCATTCTTGATATTGATACCTATGAACAGCTGGTGGACCGTCTGGAGGAACTGGAAGAAATGCAGGAGGATATCCAACTGGCCCATAACCTGAGCGAACGCTTGCAACTGCCGAAAGAAAATTGGCTGGAGAAACCGAATCATACGCCGAGAATGGAATTCTTACGTTCAATGGAGAAAGGATCTTCTACATGATTAAAGAGGTATATCATCCCCTTTTTTCCGAAGACCTTTCCTTGTTGGCATCCATGATGAACAAAAAGCGTTTTAATGAATGCCTGCAACAGATCGACCGCGCCATCGACCAGGTCATCCGTCATCCCTTCAAAGCTGCGCCGCTTAAATATGCACCCTTAACCGGATATTACAAGAAAAAATTTTTTTCCGTCGCCCGCCCCCGCAGAAAACAGCGCCCCGATCTTCGCTTGATCTACCGCTTCAATCCCGAAGAAAACACGATTTATTTTCTCGCAGTCGGCTTACGCCTCGCCCAACGGCCGCAAAATCCACACGATGTCTACCAACGCGCCCGAAAACGGAATCTGATTGATTGGGGGGAATGACAAAATGCGGACGGAAGCAAATCAAAAAGCATAAAATCCGCCTGAAAACACTCCGGCAGGAGCCCTGTCAGGCGGATTTTGTCTCTTTGCTTATTCTTCTTGCGCTTCCATCCCCATGCCCTGAACGATGACCGATTTCACAACCCAAGTCTCACCATCCTTGACACAGGGAAATCTCAGATCCAACCCTTCGTGATAAAGATAGAGATGCGTTTTGGTTTCCAAGAGCACACGGCTGTCCCGAATGACTTGTTCGATCTCCCTCCCGCTCCAATCCTTTCCCAAACGCTGGGCCAAACGCTCGCGCATATGACGGGAAAATTCGATCTTTCGTTTGTTAAAGAGAATCCCTCACTTGTTCCACTTCTTTAAGAAAATGATAAACCAAATCCCGCTTAAAAACCGGCAATATTTTCATCATCGACAATGTAAACCGGAACACCCCCACCTCATTAACCATTTCTTCTACTTTCTTTTTTGATTCATCGGAGATAATGCCGAATTCCTTGGACAGGAAATGAATAATTTCCTTTGTCTCATCAGGCGGCTTCACCTTCGAGCTATGGTCGGGCAGCTTCTCCTTAAGGACTTCAAGGTCAGCAAAAGCTTCATGAACCGTCAGATTTTCATCCAGGCGAAATTCAATCTTATTATCTTCCTTCACTTCCTTTACCTTTGCCTCGATTACCTGTCCAACATGCAATTCCTGCTCTTTGGGGATATGGCGGTTATGGATTAATCCCGACAAGGCAAAAGGGTCCATCGTAACAACAAAGGCACCAAAATCAACAAGGCGGGTGATCCTCACCTTTACTTTACTGCCGACTTGATATTGCGGCACCAGTTTCGACGGCGAAGATTTTTTTATATATTCTGAAATGCGTTCATCCAAATCATATGGCTTGGCCATGTCTGCCCCCTCCTTTGGTGAGTTGATTATGATTGTAACCTGAAAGTGCTTTCATTGGCAATGTTTCTTTTCCATCCATCAAAAAAGTGACAAGCAGCTTCTGCCGGTCTCTTTCCATTCCCTTGCCGGTCCGGCCATAAGGGTCACCCCCTGCTCAAAGATTGACCTCCCAGTGTTTTCCACGCTTTTTCCTCTGCAGGAATGCGAATGTGAAACAGAATAAAAGCATTAAGAAGCGAAGCCCAAACCATGGTGGCATACGCACCGAACAAAATGGGGATCAAAATGAATTCGAGCATTACCACCACATAGTTGGGATGCCGCATCCAGCGGTAAGGACCGGTTGTTAGCGGGCGGCTTCCCGGAATGACAAAGATGCGCGTATTCCAAAACGTTCCCAACGAGCAAATGCTCCAGAAGCGCAGTCCCTGTACCAGCACCAGGCAGAAAAAAGGGATCGGCCACCATTGCGGCGCTCTGCTCCCAAGATAAAAATGCTCCACCAGAATTCCGGCAAAAAAGAGCAGATGCATCAGCACAATGAGCGGATAATGGCTTCCCGCCATTTCCACCGCCCCCCTTTCCCGGAGCAAACGGGCATTTCTCCGGGACAACCGCAGTTCCCAACATCGTTGTCCGAGCAAAATAATCAGCAGTAACAGGGATCCGTCCAACTTCATTTAACCTCTTCCTTCATCTTTTCATTCTCTGCAACCAATCGTCCGGAAATGGACAGGTTCGGCAGGTTCGGTTCCCATTTCAGCAACACCATCTCCAGGCTGAAGCCCGGCCCCATCGCTGCCATCAATCCGTTCGTTCCCGTCCACCCTCCTTGCGTCACCGTTTTTTCCAGGACAAACAGCACGGTGGCGGATGACATATTCCCATAATCCCGTAAAACTTCATAAGACATTTTCAGCTTCTCTTTTTCTGTATGAAACGCTTCTGTATACGCCTCCAACACTTTCCTGCCGCCCGGATGCATGATAAAGGTGCCGATATTGCTCAAATCAAGCTCATGGCGCAGCAAAAAAGCATCGACGACCGGACGCACCCTTGCCCGCACCAATGCAGGGATATCCCGGGAAAACACAACCTTTAATCCGTCATCCTCCACATCCCACCCCATTACGTCAAGGGAATGGGGCCACATCATGCTCTGACTGTCCAAAATCTCCGGCCCGGCTTCGGAAAAGCAACCTGCGGCCTGATCACCGGCCACCAGCACTGCTGCCGCTCCATCGGCAAAAAGCGAGGTGGCGATCAAATTGCTTTTGGACTGATCCCGGTTCCGGAATGTTAAACCACAGCACTCCACAGCGAGCAAAAGAACATTTGCCTCCGGAAACGCCTTGGTATATTCATACGCACGTGCCAAACCGGCTACACCGCCGGCACATCCCAATCCCCAGATGGGCGTTCGCTTCATGGAGCCGGACATTTGCAGGCGGTTGATTAAATGAGCATCAATGCTGGGTGTGGACATCCCGGTCGTCGACACAAAAAACAGATGATCAATCTGTTCCGGTCCGATCCCGGCCTTGTCCAGACAGGAGCGGATGGCCTTCTCTCCCAGAGCGATGGCCGATTCCACATAAGCTTGGTTCTTTTCGGCAAAGGAATGGTTGCGCTCAAACCATTCCCGCGGTTTGCAAAACTTTCGCCGATCGATTGCGGCATTTTCAAATACAGTTAAAAACCGGTCAATATTCTGGAAGGACGGACCAAACAACTTTTTGGCAAAGGCGCGTACCTCTTCCTGTTTCACTTCATACTCGGGAACCGCCGTCCCAATCGCAATCAATCTGGGCATTTCGTGTCACCTTCAACTCCGTCTTTAATGTTATTTTTTTCCTTCCTCTGCTAATTATGCAGTCAATCGTTTTGCTTTTAAAAATCAAAAAAAGGCACCCGGATCAAATCCCGTCCGGATGCCTTTTGCGATCATAACAGCCACCGGCCAACTATTTTTTAAAAAAGCGAAAGCCATGTCCGATCAGATACCGAACACCGCCAAACAACACAGCCATCACCAATTTCAGTAAAACCCCGCCAGGGATAATTAAAAAGCCGACAATCCCCCATGCCACTGCTTTACTAATATTATGAAAAAAGAAAGCGGCAATTAACAAAATCAACAAGACGATTATTCCCAATGAAAGAGAATTGATCAAATCAAAAAACACAAAGGCCAAAAATATGATCTCAATTATATGAAACAAGTCTTTAAGTAGACCTAATATATTTCTAAAAACATGAAACAATCGGCTCCTCTCCCTTTCTAAGTAAAATAGAGACAAACCGGCCTGTGCCAGGCAAAGTGTAAATAGCCAGGTTCCTGTCTCAGGCCGGCTGATCAAAGAAAAATCCTAGTTGGCAGTTTGCGAGCGGTCATCCCGCTCGTCCCTTAAGTTGTCAAAGTTGAGATTTTCGTTCATATAGTCATAGATCTCCCTGTCCACGCTCTCGATAGGACGGACTTCATCCGAAGCCTGCATGATTTCCAGTCCCCATTCCAGCCCCCAATTCATCGCCTCATCTTTCTCCCGCGTGCGATGATCGGCTTTCTTGCCGTCAATCCGATAAACATAAGGAGGTTCATTGGAGACAACGCAGGTTGTGACATCGCTCCGCTGCCTGCGTTTCGTACGAATGTAAACAGCCGCATGCCGTACGGGCAATCGCTCCACGAACGACGCTTTGACATGTTTGCGGGTCAGGCTTTCCACTTCGTCGGAACCTTCCGTCTGGCCGCAGCTGAGCACCATGCCGATATTGGAGCGAATCGCCTGCATCAGTTGTTCATCTTCAAACTGGTCGATCTCGCGGGTGATTAAACCGATGCCAAATGAATACTTGCGGTCTTCCATCAAAATTTCAGTAATCAGAGGAATCTGCACCATATGGGCTTCATCGATCAGCATCAGGTGAAACTTGGACCCGGTCGGCCTCGTTCGTGCCACCTGATAATACTGATTGAGCAAGTGACCGGCTGTTACCCGCAGATCAAAATCTTTCAGTCCATACATGTCAACAAGAACGATATGTCCCTCTTCCATATATTTCCGAATATCCAGACTCATTTCTTTCTGGCAGAACAAACGGCGCAGCGTCGGGTTTTGCAAGATCCGCTCCACCCGGTCCAAAACGGGTTCCGCTTCTTTTTTCAGCTCATTTTCATCGACGTTTACCCAAAACCTTTTTACATAGGGATCTTGCACATTTCCGACCACTTTTCTCCGAAAGTCTCGATTTCGAAACAGATCGTCCACTCCGAGAATCGTGTGGGTTTGGTTATCTTCCAGCAAACTTTGAACGGCCATGCCCATCAAACGCTTGGTACGCATCAAGGCTTCTTCATCCTCTTCCCGTGTTACCAGAACGGTGGCGATCTGTTGGGCGATCTGGTTCGTGGGCAGATTCTTTACCCTGTGAAACAGATTGAGTGCAGGAACATGAGTGGTGTCATGAGACAAATTAAAATGATGGATTTTCTCACGGGGGATTTTGACACCGAACCGCTCAGCGATCCGCAAGCGGTTTTCAATGATGGGAATGATCTCCCGCGCCGGGTCGATAATGGTAAAACCCGGATTCTGCTCCGGATCTTCAAACCATTCATCCAAAATCGATTGAATCATCTCGACTGCCAGACTGGATTTCCCCATCCCGCTTGCCCCCGTCAGGATGAAGTGTTTACTCAATTGATCATACGAAACGCGCAATTCCCGTTTTTCCAGCGGGTGATGAACCTTCCCGATCAGCACGCCTTCATTCAATTCATCGGCTTTCAGGGAACGCTGGTTTGCTTGAAGGTGAACAATAAAACCGCGCGCATCTGGTCCTTCTTCCTTGGGTTCCTGGTAAATATAGTGATTGGCCGGCGGCAGATGGAATAAGTTGGCGATTTCATCACATGTCCACGTCATGATCGTAAAGGGAAAAGGGATGGGAATCAGATTGGCATCGGAAAGCGGATTCCACCAGTCATGGCGGATAAAGCGAATCGATCCGTCGTATTTCATTGCCGTTTCCACCGATTCGGCGGTTGAACGGATGACCGACACCGCGTTTTTGCTGTTCGACCACAAGGACAGGCGAACATGGAATGTCAATTCCCGACCGGTCAACCGCTGCATCAGACTGACCCGCCGCATCCGCTCTTCCGGATCCATATCCTTCATCCTCTTGTTTTTCAGACTGTCCACTGCATCTTCCGAACGTTCCTCCAACTCTTTCCAGCTGACCGGAGCAAACTGCAAATCCAGATACGAACCGGGGCGCAAACAGTTTAAAATACTGCCCAGCTGACTTTGTTTGGTTTGCTGCAAAGAGGCCAGGGGCAATCCTTTGCTCCTTCCGAGTTGAAAGATGAAATGCCCGCCTGATCCGCCTTTTTGCGGCTGCGGAAATTGGTCATACGTGATATCGTGCAGTTCGGCCGATGGATAGACGCTGCGCAGGGTATCCTTCACGCTGTTTTCCTTGTCAATCGGATACGCCATGTAAATGCCGATTTCGTTGCTGTCCGGCGGAATGGCAAAGCGAAGGCGAAACCAAGGCCGTCCGTACTTCAGGCGCATGCGGATCGGGCGGATCATCCCGCCAAACGTCCGTGTCAGCTCGGAGATTTTGTCCAGATCCAACTGCGTATCGTCCGCCGGCAAAATGCGGAGATACTTCACCCCTTTTTCAGCCCGTTTGCGGTAATGGGACCGTGTAAACAGCTGGCTGCCAAAAAGGGCCAGCAGACCCAGAATCGCCAGGATGAGCAAAATCGGAAGCAATGCCAAAAGAGCCGTTCCCAACCATGAAAACAAATTTCCGATCGCTGATGTCGCTCGCTCTGCATGGTTCTGTTCATGGAAGAGGTTCGCCAATAACTTCCACAGATACAAGACACCGATGAACACCGCAAAACCGA
This sequence comes from Thermoactinomyces sp. CICC 10522, assembly GCF_016055075.1. NCBI lineage: Bacteria > Bacillati > Bacillota > Bacilli > Caryophanales > Thermoactinomycetaceae > Thermoactinomyces > Thermoactinomyces sp. CICC 10522. The sequence goes on from NZ_JAECVY010000008.1 coordinate 85,165, forward strand.
CGAGAAGATAAAAAAACCATTTGGCTATTTTGCTGAAGATATCGTCTCCGCCTTTTGGAACATTATTCCAAGGGAACAACAAAACCCCGCCTTTCCTAATAAATGATACAGGAAAATTCTCCCTCTCTGTGTCTCATCCCTTTTATCGTCTCAAAAGCAGTTGCGGATCAATCAACTGTCCGTTTTTATGCACTTCAAAATGCAAATGCGGCCCGGTACTCCATCCGTTTGAACCAACCTCGGCAATCACTTGCCCTTTACCCACTTTCTGCCCGACCTGCACTTTCACATGCTCGGGATACATATGGGCATAAAGAGTCTGCCAACCATTTCCGTGATCGATTACGATAATCCAGCCGTAACCGCTGGACACCCTCGATTCAATGACCACTCCTCCGTCACTTGCCAAGATCGGTGTTCCCAGCGGCGCTCCGATATCGATTCCTTTATGCAGCTGAACCACCTTTTTGACTGGATCAAACCGGGTTCCAAATGTCGAGGTGATCCGCCCTCCAGACACCGGCCAGGCCAATTGCCCGGTCGCCAAGCCGGATCCTGCCCCGGTCACCACCGGATGGGCAAACTGTTCGGCATAACTTTTCACTTTCAATACATAATTTTCATAATCGTGATTGTACTGCCAAACCGCACCTCCGCGCGCAAACCAGTCTTCTCCAGGCTGATGATTGGCAGCCAGGTATTTGGCCGTCGCATAAATCGCATCCTCAGGATTATAGGGATCGGCTTTTCCATCACCATTGGCATCCACACCGTATCCGCCATACTTTTGGATCAGGCGCGGATCGGTCAGGTTGACGGAGTCGGGCAAATCCCCCAATTTGCTTCCGCCTGGATAGCGCCAACCCAGCCAGGTTTTATCCATAAACTGCATTTGTCCTCTGGCCCCAACCGGACTTGTGCTGAGATTCCGGCCAAAATCCGTCTCCACCTTGTGAATTGCTGCTAAAATTTGCCAGGGGACACCGTACTTTTTGCCTGCCGCCTGGTATATCGGCAAATATTTTTTGGCTGCCTGCGGGAACCCCTGCGACACTTCCCACTGCGCATAAGGATCAGCGGATGAAGCTCTGTTTTGGCTGATGAACAAACTCGTGAAAATCGTGCCAAACACGGCGACAGCGAAAAAGAACATAACCGCGAAAACGGCCGCCGCGCTCAGGATCACCCACTTGACCCTGGAAGAAATCCGGTCATGAACAGCCCCGTAGATCCGTTCGGTCAGCACAGCGGATTCAGTCGAAGTCTCCACGTACTTCCGCCTCCTCCACCACCCAATGCTCACCCTCTTTGGCGAGTGACAGTTGATACACCCTTTCGACAGGCGTGAATTGTTGCCCCTTCTGTTCCTGTACAACCACTGCGCCGATGCAGGAAGCCGTCAATCCGCTTCCGCTGCATTGCAGGCGTTCAATCTTGCCAAAGGAAGTCGCTGTCAAACCATCGGCAGGACGGGCTGTCGCCTCTTCCTGCAAATACTGATAAAATTCCTTTCCGGTCAATCCATCCAAAGCGTGCAGCCACTTGGACCGGTCACTGAAATCGATCGTCGTGTAAGCTCGGATAAAGCGATTGGCTGTTTCAGTCACGGCACTGAGCTCCTCCGGGGGCAGTGAGGAGACTGCCGCCGGTTCCGACGGTTCTGCCGAAGGTGCACTTGGTTCCGTTGCAGTCGGCCGGGGCTGGTCTGTCCAGCCCAGCTTCACCAATACAAAGCGCACGGCAAAACCAACCACGAGAAACACAACCAGCACAAAAACGAGGAGACGGCGGCGGTGGCTGGGCAAATCCGTCTGAAACATTTGCCGGCACTCCTTTCACAATCCCATCCGGTTCGATCGCCTTTTATCTTCGGAATTTGATTTTGCCCACTTTAGACCTTAAGTTCGTTGTATATTTATTGACATAATCCATCGGCATCTTGATATTCAGCTCACCCGTAAAGTTTTCTACCTTACCCACCGGGACTTTCATGATGCTGAACAGTTCATTCCGCTTCCAGATGACGCCGACAACCAAAATCAATTGCATCGCGATCGTCCAGACATATCCGACCTTTTGCGGCGGACTCATCTGATAGAGGAATTGCGAAATAGTGAGCAACATGCTGAAAAAAATCCCGATAATCAGCTTGATCAACTGATATCCGACAAATCTTTTAAACCAGTTGACAGCCACGCTGGACCAGGCGGGGTACAGGGCCATCAAAAAGGCAAACGGCGCAAATAAGGCAGTGAGAACAAACATAAACTGATACACAATCATCGCGCCGGCAATGATGAAAAAAAGCAATCCCAGGATAAAGTGGGCGACGCACAACAGCAGGAGCAAAGTTAACCGCTGAAATACCCCATCAGTGGTCACCATGGGATTTGGTTTGATCCCTGCCGTCGGATCTCCCTTGGCCTCCTGCATTACCGCCTGCTTTCGCGCCTCGCTTCCCGGCTGGTGGGCCAAAATCTTGTTGACGCGTTCCGGGGTCATCTGCTGGTCGCTTGATGTTTTGGCATATTGCAACATGATGTAAGGTTCATAAACCATCATGTTATACAATTTGTCGGCGATCACCATTGACGAGACATCGGCCGGGTAGGTAACCTGGTTGCCGGACAGCTCGCTTTGAAAATCAAGCCCGACTCCCATCACCTCCTGGCTCAAACCGCTGCTGATATCGTTAAAATACCGCATCACTCCTCCGGCGTTGGCAAAGAAGACAAGACCCAGAATCAATACGGCAATCGTGGTCAACATCCCGTTGAGCGCTTCGGTCGTCTTCTTTTTGATCATGCCTTTGTAGGCGATGTACGCACCGGCGAGAATGATCATCAACAGCAGAAAATTCCCCATCAACCCTTGGCTTCCATAGCCCGTGCCCGTAAAGCCGGCCAACTGCTGCACCGCTTTTTGCACCGCAGTGGCAAACTGATCCACCACATTCAGGGAAAAAGCGTTTTCCACAACCAAAATCACGGTAAAGTTCCACGACAGGAGCGCCTGCCAGATAAAGTTATTCACTTCATTCATCAAGGTATAGGCGCCATTTGATACATTCTTATCAATATCCAGAAACGAAGCATCTTCGGTGTAAATTTCCAATTTATATTGACTCGGAAAATACTTGGCAAACTTCACGTCATACCCTTGGGCCCGCGCCTTTTTGATCTCATCCTGCGGAAAAATGGTCAGCAGGTCACTGATCAGGCTATATCCGTCCGACGATTGGGACGTGCTGTCGGCAGCAAAGACAACCCCTGCGTTCACGGTCATCGCCATGGCCAAAACCAGGGCGATGACGGCCCCCCACTTTCTTTTCCTAAGATTCATGAACCGTTCCCCTTCTTTTTCATTCTCGTTGATAAGCCCTCCTCACTGGAACGAACGGGCAGGCAGCATTCCATTCTTCCGTTCCTGGGTTGGCAGAGATACCAGATCCGCATTTTTCTCTGCGCGCGAACCAGGGCGGGTATCAAATGCGATGAAAAGCCTTTCCTCCAGAACGCGGATTTCCAATTCATTCACTCTCTTTTCCAAATCCGACATCAGACACGTACCCGTAGGCAGATTCCTGATGGTTTCGATGTTTCCCTCATTGGGTTCAATTCCGAGAATTTGGCAGGCCGCCTCCGCCTCTTTCAAATCCCGGCACCGGAAGACGAACCGGCATCCCAGATTGGAACGAATCTCTTCGCCCAACATATCTTTTGCGTTTTGGCTGATTAAGTAAATGGCGGCATTTTTGCTTCTGCCGGTACGAACCAGCTCCTCCAGAATCGCCCGGCCCTCGCGAACTTTTGCCAAGCGCCAGGATTCATCAAACAGTACCAGCTTAAACTCATCAGAAGATTGATTGGAAAAACGACGCGAAAAGTCGGAAATCGCCATTAACAACGCGATCCCCATCCGGCCGAAATCGGTCTGGCTCTCTTCCGGCAGCTTCAGATCCTCCACCTGCAAAATGGTCAGCGGCATCGACAAATCGATCGCCCTTTGCGTTCCATCCCCAAACAACAGCTGCCCCTGTCCGGAAGTGGCGAGATAGCTCAAGACATCAACGATCTCTTCCAGGCTGTCCTGCCGTTTCTCCGGCGCCGATTTGAGCCCTTCACGCAACCGGTCGATCACCCGCATCATCGAAGGGCGATCCTCCTTGGCCACTTGATCCACCGCTTTTCCGATCACAATCGCTTCATATGTTCCATCAGCCGCCCGCGCCAAAAATTGCAGAATCCGTTTCGCCGTTTCCGCTGCCGCCAACCGGTCCGCAGTGCTGGCCGCTCCCATCAACGGATCCAATTTCCCGCGATCTTCAAGAGTGGCGCGCAAAGTGACGATGCTCGTGATCTCCCTTAGTTCCGGCAAAAAATCAGGCCAATGCGCCCGTTCGTCTTTCGGGTCGAAGATTAACACCTTAGCCCCGTTTAAAAGCGCTTGATAGGCGAGCAGATTGGCCCCCAAAGATTTCCCTGCCCCCAGCGACCCGATAAATGCCGCAGATGCCGTTGAACTCAATTTTTTATCTTTTGGTCCCCGGTCATGTTGGAAGAAAACGGGAAGATTTTGCGACATCCCGATAAAATGGCCTTGCCCGTCCCCCAGCTGGCGGGTGGCTCCGATCATGCTGGCCGCCACCGCCGCAGGATCCATGTAATGGATATAATCCGTGATGTACCGTTTCGCTCCAGGCAGAAATTCATTAAAAGCCCGCCACTGATCACCGAACGGAACCTCCACCTGGATCAGCATGTCGCTGTACAAATCTTTCACCAGTTGAATGCGCAAATGGAGTTCTTCCTCGGTTGACGCGGATACACACAAAACGATGGAGGTTGTGATCAGCGGAAATTTATCCGTGCGCAAATTGCTTTCCAGTTCGTTCGCTTCCTGGCGGCTGTGCAAAATATGGTAAGAAGTTTCCACTCCGCTTTCCAAGGCATGTTCATCTTCCGCTTTTAATTCCTTCTTCTTGTTCAACACCTGTGTCAGGGCTTTGCTGTACTCAATCGTTTCCGTCCGCACCGAAGCCTCGACCGGAAAAGAGAGGCGTTGCAGGCAGTAAAGCCATTCCAGTCCGGGAAAGGGTGCTTTGTCGGGAATATGGGACAACGTTAAAAAAGCCATATAGCCCTTCTTCACTTTGCCGCCCACATGCTGTTCTACAATCAGCTGCCGGCCGTGCGAATCATTGAATCTCCCTTCCGCCAGGGTGAGGATATCCCGGGACGGCCGGCGCGCTTTTTTGCCTTTTACCGTGACCGGAATCGCCTGCGGTTTCCAGTTGTGCCGCCGCGGCGTCTCACCAATCCCCCGGTAAAACCCGCGGCGAATCAACCATTCCAAATCGGCCGGAGTCACCCGGCGAACCCGCAAAAATCCATTGATGCGGGAGAAAATCAACTCTTCCTGCACCATATAAGCCTGAATCTCTTCTTCATAAATCTCAGGTGAGTCGGTTCCTGACTGATTAAGCAGGAATCGCTTAAAATCTTTCAAAAGGTAAGCGAGTTCGTTAAAAAAGGATAATCCCTGCACGCTCGCCTCTTTTAGCTTCACACCGATAAAAAAGCGGTGTTGGTGCACTTCTTTTCCCCTCAGATGCTCAATCACCGCGCGGATCTGATGAACGCCCGCCTCGCGGAGTGCATCGTTCCCGTTCAAGCGGCCGACCATCGCTTCCTCATGCTCCTCCAGGCTTTGGAATTCCGGTACGACCAAAGCGTGCGTATCAGCGAGAATGTTCCAATAAAAAGCCTCCAAATTCGCATGGAGGCTCAGCTTATCGTCGGTTGACCGATAATCGTAATTAAACGGTTGCAATTCATAATAAGCGTAAACCGACTCATCACTGCCAAACACCAGATTTCGTTCAAAGTATTTGACCGGAAACGGAACGCGCGTCACTGGGTATCCCCCCCGGATTTCCGATATGTAACTTCTCCTTCATAAACGTAAACATGATTTTTGGGCCGTGCGATTTCTTGGTAACGCGCAAAATGATGCGGACTGAAAAAATGCTCGATCACGCGCATGAGAAAGCGGTGCGGCGCCTTGCCGTCCAGCGTCTTTCGCGTAAAAAACCAGGCGACGAGCGCCGGAATCCCGATAAACTTGATCAGGAAGTAATCCACCCATGACAGGGGCGGAAATTTATTCAAGACCACCATCACCATCAAGGTTCCGACGAAGAAGGCCATCTGCCGGTAAGAAACGGGCAGCGGCAGGTGAACCCCCTGAATGGAGTAGACTGTTTTCTCAATGCGAAAGACCTTATTGTAGACGCGGATCTGCTTCATTTCAGATAAGCCTCAAACAACCAGCGAAATCCGTCGGAACCCAGATGTGTAATGAGTTGAGGTTGGAAAATAAAGACACTCACCAGCATCGCGAACAGGGCAAATCCGATAAAAGCCGTAAAGGCCCGCTTCCAAAACAGGGTCAAACTGATAAAGATCACCGCCAGCAAAAACAGCGAACCGATTTCTCCTCCCAGCGATTGCTCCAGTTTCTCACCCGGACCCGCAACCATCAGCCACAGCAGATAGGATTTCATCACACTAAACCTCTCCTTGTCCCATTCTTGATACATACCAACGGTCGCCTACCTGTACGAGATCAAAATCATAATGATAATTTAGCTGCGCCCCCGAGGCCAGATCCTGCAATGTGACATCGCATTCGGCATGATAAGTGTCGTCCTTGCGGTAGACAGCCAAATTCTTCAAGTCGACAAATCCCATGATCCCGGTCAAGCCGGAGGCCGGCTGTCCATCTTTGCGAAAATAGGCAATTTCATTTGGTTCACCGGTTGTATATACTTTCCAGAAAGATTTCATGAATGTTTCCACTTGTCTCCGCGTAGAATCATTTACCATCTCCCCTTGATCCTGATCGGGTTCATCCCCGCTCTGATCTTGTACAGTCGCGACCGGAGGTGCGATAAAGTGCGGGATATCGACAACAATGTATGAATCGCCCGCTTTTTTAATCGGCACCACAAGATAGCGATCCACCCGCTTTTCCTCTTTCGGGTTGTTGACATTGGTCAAAATGGTTTCTGCATAGATGGTGACATCTTTGATTCCCGACTGATCCGGCCGGTCTTTGATTGACCAGACATCGACATTTCGTGCATAGGAATCCCAGCCGGCCTTTGAAAAGTCCAATCCTCCCTGTACATTCAGGTTGGGCTTCCAAAACAGCTTGAGCCTTTCGGCCCGGGACTCCTCCTTTCCGTGTGTCCAGAGCAAATACTCTCTGGCAAACTGCTCGCTGAAAGCGACCTCGCTCAATGAGGGAGCAGCGGAACTTGTGTTTTTCGCCGGACCGGCGACGACGGCTGCCCTGGGCGGCACAGCAATAAACCCAAACTGAATCGCCCAGACAACGGTGGTGCTCAGCGCCGTGTAAAGAAGCAAAGCCCAAAACAGAAACCGGAGCACCTTTCGACGAATTATCGGCCGTTCCATTGTTCATCCTCCTTGTACCGTCATTGCGGAATCGTTATTTTCTCCTTCAGCTGTGCCTGGATAATATACCGCTTTGGAGCCGGCCCTATATATGAAAATGGGTAACATGTGGTCAATGTGAGAACAGCCCTTCCAAGTGGAACGATCACCGACCGATCGTCAGGGTCCGTCACCCATGTCCTGGTAATCTCATAGACAAATGTTCCTTGCGAAGTAACGACCTGCAACTCGTCACCCTGTTTCAACTCCCCGACATGCCGGAAAACTGTATCGCGGTGACCGGATAAAACGCAGTTATCCGGTTCACCCGGAAGCACACTTCCCGCATAATGCCCGACTCCGACAGCAAGCTCATCTTCGTCGGTTCCTTCAATAACGGGCATTTTCGCCTTTAATTTTGGTACGATCAAATCAGCAAAATGTTGGCCGGTCTTTGGACGTTCCCTGTACGGAACGACAACCCGGTCGTGTCCTCCATCCGTTGCCGCTTTCTGTGTCGCATCCGCTGTTTTGCGGTCGCCTGCCAGCGCTGCCGGATCAGCGGAAACATGTTGAACCGCTCTGATTTTTTCATAATACTGGATACCCGAATAACCGGCATAGGCGGAACCGAGCGTAACCAGGAGACAAGCCAGCCACCGATCCCATTTCAAGCTTGATCCTTCCTGCCTCTGAACATGGTATAAGCGGACCCCAACAGAGCAGCTGCACCACCGAACACTACACCATTTAAATCACCGCTGGCTGTTTTCGGAAGAGCACCGCCGTTTACTGTTTTGGGCTCCGCTGCGAGTTTCTCTGAAGGCTGTTTGGAATTCGCCGTGACATCTGGAGAATGGGTTGCTCCTGAAGCATACTGCATCTCGGATCGGGAAGCACTGTATTTGGAACCTTCAGACTGTTCATGTCCCTGAACCGTCCTCACAGGCGGAACATAATGATGGGTCTGGCTGTGCTTGGCCGCCTTGGATAATGCCTCTTTGGATTGGTCAGTCGCATGGGGTGATGTATTTGACTTCGGAGGCAATTCCTGATGCTGACCTGATTGAAGCTGGTGATCCGGTTGTTTTGTTTGGGTTTCCCGGGACTGATCCTCCCTGGATTCGGATGGCCGATCAAGCACAGAGTTCGCATTATTCAGGCTTCTCCGCTCAGTCTGCTTCTCCTGAACGGGCACATCGGGCTTTAATTGCTGAAAATCCTTTCCTGTGCCGTTTTCGGTCGGCCGGTCCTGAATGATCTGCTCCACTGAACGATCCTCCGCCCGGGGAGGCTGAGCTTGGACGCCCACCTTAGAAGCCGGCTGGTCAAGCGGCGGTGTATCCTTGCCCCACTCGCTTTCCGCAAAGGCTGAACCCGCGCCAACGGTCAAACCAGTGACCAGGCAAAGGGAAAGAGTCGCCACCGTCCGGTTGAGATGCCGCTTGGGAACCGGTTTTTTACGATTTTTGCCCGAATTGGGATACTCCAAATCGAATTGCATGAGCAAATTGGAAAAGAGGTTATGCGACTTTATATCAGTACGCCAGGAATCCAATATTTGTTTGGGATCTTTCACTTTATCCCCCTCCTTAAGGGTAAGGCGGTGCAATCCGCCGACAAGCAATTCCATTTATAATTATTCATTGCAAAAAAGCCGGCAACAGGAGAACACGCTGTCAGTCCGATTTTCCGCCTTCCAATGGAAAAAAGTGGTCCGCCTCAATTGGAAAGATCATGTACAATATCCATTTCTTTTCCCTATAATATTACACAAATCGTACTTTTTTCAACACAATTTTGTAAAATTTCCTGATATATTTTTTTTATCGACTATTTAAACCGGCACGAATATATTTTTATTCCTCTGTATAAGAAGCAACATTTCCACTATAAAGATGAATCTTTAAACGGCAGAGAAGGCGACTTTTTGCTTTTAAAATTTTAAAAATTCCCATTGCCCGAATGGACATCTCCCTCCTTTTGCCGAGGATATCAGCAAAAACAATCTTTCACTCCGTGAATTTTAAGCGGAAAGCAAACCGGCCGGAAATCCGTCTCCCAGTCAAACATATTACCGATGTCTTCAAACCGTCCCTCCCACAATTAATTTTTATACAAAAAAATTAATAATTATTCATCTCCCTGACCGACCGTGATCAGGGCAGCCAACATACTTTTTTTATGCGATTATCGCCAATTTTTCATCCGCTTCTCCAAAGTCCCCGTAAATAATTCCAACACTGTCCCATCCGGATCAGTAAATTGGACAGACCATCCCCCTCCGCGAAACACAGGTTCCCTGACAAAGGGCACTCCATGCTGCTTTAATCGGGAAACGGCTTCGGAAAAATTCTCCTCCGCAATCGTAAAAGCGACATGGTCGATTCCCGTTCCCTCTTGTCTCCGCCGCTGCTTCGTCTCTATCAAGCAGATCCATGCCTCTCCCCACTCCAGATAAACATCGCTCCGCCCGCGATGAACCAGCTTCATTCCCAAAACATCGAGGTAAAAGGGAAGGCTTTGCCGCAAATCGTTCACCCGTATTGTCAAATGATTAAATCCTGTAATTTTCATCGGTCATTCTCACCTGTTCCTTTTTTCTTTGAAAAATTTCCCTTAACGGCCGCAAGCAAAACTCACAATACACGGAAGATTCATTGTCTTTTGCAAGCAGATGGGGACTGGCTTTTTTGCAGCGGCCTTCGGGCGAAGAAGCAAAATGTTTCTCAAAAGCGAATCGGGCTGGTCTGCCCCGGAAAAAAAGTCAACCAGCCCGTCCAATGTTCAAACGGATATGCGAAAGCGATACGTTCCCCGCCCGATGATATCCCGGTTCTTGTCCACCACTTGATACGGAAGCTCAATGTCAAAGGAAGAACTGAAGAACTGAGGAGCCAAGCGAAGCTGCTCTTCCCCTTCCCACACCCATTGATATGTTGTTCCCCCATAGCGAATCCCGTTTCTGTACCAAGGATGCTCATTGGTCCCCGGATCGTTCAAACAGAGGAAGAGCGACAGATCATCACAGAACTGCAACAATCGGAAGTTGGCGTCGCTGTTTCTTTCTTCCGTCCCGGTAAAACCTTTTCGCAAACGATGTTGCCGGGTCAGTTCCTGCTGTCGAAATTGCTGTCCGACCGGATCTTTGGCATCTTGAAAAAACGAAGCAAAATGTTTGCTGCATAAAAATCCGGCATAGGGTGAGAACGATTCTACCTTGGAAATTCCTTCGCTGTAGGCTTTCACTTTCGGCAACATCGGATACTGATCAAATGAATAGGGAGCATCCGCATCATCATTCCACAACACTGATTGATCCAATTCCCTCCATCCGATATCATGATGGGAGATGGCATAGAGGGTTGTTTCCCGCGGTTCGATCTCCTGCTTTACATGCGCAGCAAATTCCCCTGAGACTAAACTGTGATCGTGCTGTTTGATCAAGACAAACCCGTTTTCCTTCTTCCTGACGATCATGCTGTCCCTCCTTTTCGTGCTAGACCGGGTGAAAAAACGCGAAATCATGGATGGCAAAAGCGGACATGATTGCGTAGGAAAGCGGTTCCAATCGTATCTCAATTCAGAAAACAAAATGCGAAGGAAGCCCCCCACGGCCCTGTCCAGCGATGCACTCACACGGAAAGAAGCCGGATACAGACGGGTTCCGGCTTCTTTACAACGAAGGTTACAAAGCATCGTTCATAAACATTTGCGGATTCGGCTGTACAGCCTCCTCTTCCGGTTGCTTTGGCTTCTTCTCCTGGTTGAGCGCTGTTTCAATCAGCATGATCAACCCTTCATTAAAACTGAGATTGCGTTTGCGGCAAAAGTGCTCAAACTCTTTTTCCAACGGACGCGGCACCAAAAGAATGCGTTCCGATTTCGATTGCTCCGGCCCGTCCACGTTTTCCCGGACAAATTTTTGAAACAGATCCATATGCACTCCTCCGATGACTACAACCTTGCTGTCAACAACCACACACAGTAAAAAGAATAAACGTCCTAAGTTCATTATATTCTGTTTGGATCACCCATTTCCATAACCCATTGTCAAACGGTCCGGAATCCGGGTTCCATTTTCACACCACCGAATTTTTACTCACAGAAAAAACAATATTAATAAAAAGCAGCCTGTTGACAAAGTTCCAAATAAAGGGTTATTATGTTTTGCTCGCAGAGAAATACAAAAGCAACGGAGGGAGATATGTTAAACGGAGAAAAAATCCGCATTCGCCCATTGACGCTGGACGATGTACAACCGATGCTGGAATTGGTGCAGCGAAACCGCTCCTTTCTTCAACCCTTTGAACCGATCCGGCCGGAATCCTACTTCACTGCCGCCGGACAACATTCCGCCATCGAGCAGGCGATCCGGCAATGGAAATCAGATCAGGGATATCCCTTCGGCATTTTTTTGCTGGAAAACCATTCCCTCATCGGCCGGGTCAACCTGAGCAATGTCGTGCGCGGGGCCTGGCAAAACTGCACAATCGGATATTTTATGGATGAACGGATGCAAGGAAAGGGATATATGACCGAGGCAGTCAAATTAGCGGTTCAATACGCTTTTGCGACGGCCGGGTTGCACCGTGTCCAAGCCGCCATTATGCCGCGCAATCTCCCCTCCAAACGCGTGGTCGAAAAAGCGGGATTCCGTTATGAAGGCCTCTCGAAACGTTATCTTTGCATCAACGGCAAATGGGAGGACCACGAAATTTATTCCATCACCTCGGAAGAGTGGCCGATGCCCTCGATTTGACCGAACGGATTCACCCCGTACCGATCCGGAAAACCCCCGCAGACGCCTGCGTCCCGTGTCGCCGTCACGCGGGCAATAAGATCAAGAAACGCAATTTAAAGACTCACGGGCAGGCGACAATCGCACGACAAACCCATCCGCCAGGAAAACCGGACGGATGGGTTTCTCTTTGTCAGCGAATTGATGCTTCCGTAGACTGGCCGCTGATTTTCAAATAAAATTGCATCTGTGCCGCATTGAAATAGGGAATTAACCAGAAAAACCCGATTCCCAGCGAAATGAAGGACAAAAGGAACCAGCCGATAAACGTGAGATGCAGCACAAACAGCTGCCACTTGTGGCCGTTCATCAGCTTCCGGCTCTCCGTAATCGCTTGGAATGCCGAATATTCGGGATGATCCAGCAGGATATAATAAGCCATGGAATAAGAATAGGACTTGATAATCCCGGGAATGATCAACAGTATACTCCATAATGCAATATAAATTGATTGCAACACAACCACACCGATGGACCGGAGATACCACTCCCCTTTAAAACGTGAAAACAGATCCCCGGTTTCTGCTTCTTGCCGGCGCACCAACTTCATGATAAACACGACATATCCAATAATGAGCGGAGCATATACAAAGATCCACCACAGTAATTGAATCAGTGTGTTAAGGAGCGACACCCCGTCCAATTCGTTCTGCGGATCACTCGGCTTCAAAAACAGATCAATAATGGTCGGAACACCGTTAACTAAAATAAGATATAAAATTGTAACTCCGACCGCGATGCCCCATTTCCCCCGCAAAGAATCTCGCGCGGCTTGACGAAGAGAAGAATAGCTCAACGATCTCACTTCCTTTTTTGTTTTATATTCAATAGTATAAATATACAGAACATTATATTCAAATATTTATATTTTTACTTCGATTTTGGTAAAAAGGTTGCGAGCAAACGTGTACTCCCCGTATTTTGTCTGACTCCCCAAAAAACACTCATGTCTTTCCGGCACAGCCTGAAGAAAGTCAAAACCGACATCACGGAAAGCAGGGGAGGAGCCCCTCTCCCCGTCATGTGACAGCAACTTGAAAACAGATCTCTTCCCCTTCACTGTATTTCAATTTTGGCACGGCGTTTGCTGAAATCCCAATCGGCATAATAAGCATGGGCGACCAACAGGTTGGGGCCGGCACATTTCGCTTTCAGGCAGAAACAATGGGTTTTCTTGGCCAGCGGATGTTCCAGCCATTGCTGAAAAATATCGTCCAGCCGGTCTGTTTTGATATTTCCCAGAGCGGGAACATCCCCAAAATCCGTCACGATGACATCTCCGGTAAACGCATTGACATTCAGGCGGTTGCGTCCATCGGGATCCTGTCTGACCGTCACATTCGGCTCACGATGAAGCCTTTGCCACAGCTCGCGATCCTCCGCTTTGTCGCTGCACGGGTAAAATGGAAGGGTGCCAAACAAGATCCATACTTCCGGATGGTGTCCATCGAGCAGGCGGTGCACCGTTTCCCGGTACTGATCCAGTGTCAGCAGCTCCATTCCCCTTGCAAAATCGCTCGGGTAAAGGGGGTGAACTTCATGCCGCTTGCAGCCCATTTCCGCAATATCCTGATGCATCTTCACGATATGGCGGGAAGTAAACGGGCTTAACAGCGACTCGGCTGAAATGAAAACACCTTGTGCGGACAATTGGCGCGCATTTTCTTTCAACCGGTTAAACAGGGTCTCCGCCGTTTTAAAATCCACGTCTTTTTTTGCTTTCTGAAAAGCGATACGGTAAAAATCCTCCGCATCCCGGTAGTTATAGGAAATATGTAAGACATCCAAATCCTCGATCCAATCCTCGTACCGGCTTAACGGCAAGGTCAGGTTGGAATTGAGCTGGGTATAAATCCCCCTCTCCCGGCAATATTTAAGCAACGGACGAATCGTTTCTTTTACGACACGGGGATTTAAGATCGGCTCTCCCCCTGTAATGCTTAATGTTTTTAATGTCTCCACTTCATCAAGACGACGGATCAACTGATCTACGCTGATCGGCAGTCCTTCCCTTTCCACCAGTGTCTCTCCAACCGCACAATGCTCACATCGCAAGTTGCAAAGGTTGGTTACCGTAAATTCCACACTGGTCAATTCGTACTTTCCTGTCGCGGCTCTCGTCATCCATGCATCCCAAGGATCATATTGCGGAGTGACCGGTCTTATCCCTTTTTGATTTGGTTGCATTTCACGCTCTCCTTTTTTCTTCTGTCAAAGTGCCGTCACATGTCGGGGCGGGGCGCACTCATCCATCCGGGTTTACCGGATTTTCATCCTTTGGGTTGTACCGAAAAGACATGCATTTTTTCAAAAAACAGGCACGGGTGAGAGTATAGCCCAGCGCTGAAGTAACGTCAATATTTCCGGCAATGTTACAACAATATTTCAGAGCCCGGTTTTATGTTACCGGGCCCGCACAGGCGCACGATGGTGTGACCTCCACTGCAAGCCTTGAAAATCAGTCTTTTTGATGCGCAATGCCCTCATTTGTCAGGATGTTTTTTTGTTTCAAAAAGCGTCTTAACGTAACCGCAAGATTACATTTCGTTTTCAATTGCGTAAAATCGCGGACAAACGCAAAAAGCCATTCTATAATAAACTCATCAAGAGATTGATGGAGGGAAACAGCCATGAATAACGCTTCAATCGGTTTGTTTAATGCAACGCTCATGAGCCTTCCGGTATGGGGAATCATTTATTTCGCAGTTCGTCTCTTGATTGGATAAGGATCATCATTTCCAAGCGGAATTGCCATAAATCAAAAAATCACACAGGAGGTCATTCAGATGAACAATGCACTTGTCGGTTTAATCAATGCTTCTCTCTTGAGTATTCCTTGCTGGGGACTGATCGGTTATGCCATCCACACTTTTTTCTAAGCGGAAAACCTAGGAACGCTTTCTCCAAATAAATGGAAGAAGGCGTTTTTTTATGCCTTTTTCCCGTCATGAAATCGGCGTGTGTCTCGGCTCCGACTTGCAGCTGTACTTTCCCCTTCGTTATAATGAATTTTTGAAAGAGAACGAGAAAAGAGGTGTGGCCTTCTGTGACAGTACCTGCATGGCTTGAATGGTTCTATCTGTTCTTCTGGATCGTGTTTCTCCTTTTCCTGGCAATCGGCGGTTACTTCATGTTCCGCAAGTTTTTAAAAGCACTGCCCAAGGAAGACGGGAAATCGATCCTCGATTGGCAGGAGTATTATATAAACCAAACGCTGCATCTCTGGTCGGATGAACAAAAAGCGCTGTTAAATGAACTGGTTGAACCCGTGCCCAAACTGTTCCGCGATGTGGCCAAACAAAAAATTGCCGGAAAAATCGGTGAACTGGTTTTTCATGAACAGGCTGAAAAATTAACGGAAGAACATATCGTGAAAGGTTACATTTTGGCCACACCCAAACGGGATCACAAGTGGTTGATCAAAACACTGCAAAAAAAACAGATCGATCTTTCCGCCTATCAACATTTATTCCAATAAGGAAGGAAAAAACTTGAACCGTTTCGACGGGCGTGTTATGATGTGTTTATAATTAAGCGTTAAAAAGTCGGATGCAAGTCAAGTTTCATCTTGTGGCCTCTTGTTTAGCGTAACAAAAGGTTTTCAAGTGCTTGAGTTTGACCGCTTTTTAATGGAAGAAGGAGGCCCTAAGATGAAGGGTAAGGTTAAATGGTTCAATGCTGAAAAAGGTTATGGATTCATCGAGCGCGAAGACGGTGGCGATGTATTCGTACACTACTCCGCGATCCAAGCCGATGGATTCAAAACCCTCGAAGAAGGCGAACCGGTTGAGTTCGATATCGTAGAGGGTGAACGCGGACCCCAATCCGCCAACGTTGTTCGCTTGAACCAAGTCCGCTAAACTCAAGCCACAAAAAAGCACTTTCCTTAGGGAAAGTGCTTTTTTAATCATGCAACCGGCAAGGTTATTCCTCAATCAAGTCCAGGAACGTGAAAAAGGCGGTATCCAGATCGTAAGTTTGTGCAGAAATGCAATTATTTACCTTAATCGTAAATCCCTTTTTGTTGTCGTACGTGACCTCGATCGGCTCCGCTTCCTCTGTAAAAGCAAACAGAGAGCCGATTTTTTTGTTTTTCAGTTCACAAAAGGATACATAGAATTGGCGCTCATCTTCCGCACACAAATCGGAGGGCGGGGGAGATACCACCTGTGCGCTGGGAAGAGCCTCCGTCCATTGTGTCTGAATTTGTGACATGGCTTCCTCCAGCATTTTCGCCTCTTCATAATAGACGGCGGACAAAAATTTGCGGGGTTCTTGCAAACTCTTGTTATAAAAATATTCCATCTGTTTCTGAAGCGCTTGCAACAAAACCCGTTTAAGGTCATTATTCAAATTTAAAAAGATCATCCTTTTCACCCGTGACACTTCCTTTCACCAAAAAATCGGGAACGGATTTATCCATTCGCTTCTCTTCCCGGAAGGAAGAGGCGATCAAGAATTCGCTTTTTCTTTTGTCTGGATCCAATCTTTTTGGGACTCTTGCTTCTTTTCTTCCCTTACAAACTTAGTATAAAGAAGAGCTGAAGGTTGATTCAATCAATTATTAGAATTAGATAAATATTTTCTATATTGCGGAAATATTCTTCTATGGTATTTTTTCTGCCAAAAAATAAAAAAAATATCTCGTATATTTCTGGAAGTGCAGTAATAATTAATTTTATACTGCAAAAAATATCAAAAATCATGTTGTAACTGCCACACACGTTGTGATATATTTTGTTAGAAAAATGCGAATAGTAGAGAAGGAGGTATCCAAGCTTAATGGATTTTGTCAAGGTCGGGCAACTGATCCGCAAAACTCGCAAGGAACGCGGGATGACCCTTGACGATCTGGCTGATGACTATATTCCCCGGGCCACTCTCTCCTCAATTGAACGCGGATTGACGCAAAATCATGTCAAGGTTCGCTACCTTCTCCGTAAGCTGGATCTGTCTCTCAGCGAACTTTCCAAAAAAGATCAGGAAGAAGCCGAAGAACGCCGGCTGGATTTGCTGATCCTGGAGAACAAGCTGTACGCCGACCCCAAAAAAACCCTTGCAGAACTCTCCAACCTCCCCCCTTCCTACGATGGCCCACTTCTTCACTTTTTAAAAGGAAGATGTCACTTCAAATTAAAGCAAAACAACAAAGCCGTTGAGTATTTTCACAAGGCCTTGCAGGAGATCGAAAAAACTGTCGACTATCAACCGCATAATTTAAAACCCTGCATTTTGAACAACCTGTCGGTCATCGAGTTTAAACACACCAAAAACAAAGAGAAAGCCTTGCGCTATGTGGAAGAAGGAATCAAAAGTTTTGATCCTGGCGGGGAGCGAAAATATTATTACACCATCCTTTTAACCAATAAGGCGATCTATCTGCGCGCATTGGGGAGAGCGGAGGAAGCACTGAAAACCCTGGAGCAAATCACCGTGGATTCACTTGATATCAATATCGAAACAGCGATCGGCATCTATGATCTGCAGGCAAAACTGAAAATGGAGATCAAACTCTATGACGAAGCGGCCGCCTGTGCGCAAAGAGGACTGGAAATTGCGAGAATTAACGATAATTTTGAACGGCAACTCGAGCTGTACATCACCTTGGCCGACATTTACCGCGGGCGTAGAGAACTTGACCGCGCCGAAAAATGCCTGAAAGCAGCCATTGATTTGAAAAGCAAAATCTCGCGAAGACACTGGCTCCTCCTGGAAGCATATCAAAAGCTCGGAATTGTCTATTTTGAGAAAAAAGAATTCCAGCTTTCTCACGACATATTACAGAAAGCATCGAAAATTGCAAATAGAGAAAATGATATGTTAAAATACTCTAAAACATTGCTATATATAGCAAAAATCTTACTTGCAGAACAAAAAACATCCGATGCAATCAAATATTTATTAAAAGTCTATGAGTTAGATACGGATACCAGCAGCAAGCTTGAAGCATTGTTTGGACTGGCACAAGCCTATCTGGCACTCAATGATGAACCCAACTACGCAAAATACTCGAAGCAATACTTCCAACTGGCCAAGGGGTAAGTTGAAAAAGGAGGGGCTTCCTGTGGTGTATCTCGGCGTTTTCGGCGATCCTCCAAGTGATACCGAACCGATTGATTAAAAAATGGAGGGCTTCCTTACTCGTGTGTGAAAGAAAAATTTTGGTGCTCTTGGGTACCGAACCATTCCCATCATGAAAGGGAGCCTTCCCTTTATCCGTTTGCGGCAACTTTTCCCTTGGTATGGAGACTTTCGGATCAATCGCGCCTCCGGGTTCATCGCTTCAGGATGACATCTCGGTAATCTCCCCTTGCATCAATTTCTCTCACCTGTTAACGACTTCACACATTCCCTGGCGAACGCATATTTTCCGACCGCCTCCCGCCCTCCCCGATCTCCGGACACCTTCAGCAATTCGTGAAAAAATCGGAAGGCGATTTTTCGACAGAGGGATGTGGTGCGGCCGATCGAATTGGTTTAAAAATCTTCAAGAAAGCGGTCCCGCATCTCCTTGTCCGGCACCATGCAGCTCTCGGTACGCCCAAACCAACGGTAACGCCGTTTGGCCACCTGGCGGTACAGATAATCGCGAAACGGACGCGGAATCGCTCCAAGGAGGGAAAACCATCTCCATCCTCCTTTCAGCCGCCGGCAAATCCTCAGGACTGCTGCAGATTCTGTGTAACATCGTCCGTTTTCCAGTAAAACGATCGATTCCAGCGCCCCCGGTTCAATTCCATATCCAGGCAAAACGGAACAGGCCACTTTGGATTGCAACGAGGCAAAACGAAAAACACCGGCCTTATCCTTTTTAAGCAAAAATTGCACCCAATGATTGCAGAAGTTGCATACCCCGTCGAAAAAAATCACCGCAAACGGGAAATTCCTCCCATTCATTTTACCCACCCTCTCTGTTCTTCCGCCTTGAGCTCCCCCGGTTCCGAATGATCAGTCAAGGGGCAGCACTCTCCGCTCATTTTTTCTTCCATCCCCGGTTTTTCCCAAAAAGACATTCACATTTATGTTTCATGGTACATTTGCCTTTTGTTTGAATGGAGTTAAACTGTAGTTAAACCATATTCTTTATCACATCTTTGGAAAAGGGAAAACGCCATGGTGAAAACAATGAACAATAAATGGATTACCTATACGATCAAGGCCGATTTGGAAGGGATGACCGTTGAAGAAATTCTCAAAGGCCCCCTCCAGCTGTCCGGCCGCATGATCAATCGGTTAACCCGGCGGAAGGGAATTCTGTTAAACGGACGTTCCCCCTGGATGAAACAAAAAGTGAAAACAGGCGATCAGATCAAGGCTGCCGTTCGCCCGCTCGAGAAATCCGATCTGCAACCCGAGCCGGTGCCGTTCACCATCGTTTATGAAGATCTCGATCTGATGGTAATCGACAAACCGGCCGGGGTGACCGTTCATCCCGTCCGTCCCGATGACAGGAGCACTCTGGTTCACGGCATCCTGCATGTATGGGAACAGCAAGGGTTTTCGGGCGTACCGAGACCCGTTCACCGCCTCGACCGGAATACCTCGGGTTTGATCCTGATTGCCAAAAATGCATACATGCACCAGCTGCTCGACCGGCAACTGCGGCAGAAAAAAATCGAACGCCGATATTTGGCGCTGCTCGGCCGCCCTCTGCCCCGTCTTGCCGGCACGATTGATGCCCCGATCGGTCGTGATCCCGGCCACCCCACCCGCCGGAAGATAAAGAAGGGCGGAGAGCATGCGGTTACCCATTATCAAGTGCGAGACCAAAATGAACAGGGAGCCTTGGTCGAGGTGCGCCTGGAAACCGGACGAACGCATCAAATTCGCGTCCACTTTGCTCATTTACAAGCTCCCCTTATGGGAGACAGCTTGTATCAAGGGGAACTTTCCCTGATCAAAAGGCAAGCGCTTCATTCCAGCGTGCTCTCTTTCCTCCATCCCTTGCAGGGGAAAGAAATGCGTTTCACCTCCCCGCTTCCGGACGATATGAAACAGGCGGCAGATCGATTGCGGCTTTGCTGCCATACTGATCCGTGAGACAGGACGGCCTGACCGGCAATCCACTTTCGCGGAAAATGAAAAACCTTCGGAACATCACATCCGAAGGTGAGGCTGTAGACAAAAATCAACAAAGGTATTCTTCACATCATCTTGACCAGTGCTTCTTTGCCCGTCATTCCCGAAGTAATTCCCATCGACTCGGCCGTGTGCGTAACCGATTCGAGGGGAGCATCGAGCAGCTGTTCCAATGTACGGACTCCCACTGCCCTTGCCGCAATTATGTTGCGGTCGGAAAGACGTTCGTTCAATAAAGCGATATCCAATGCTCCACACATGATATATCCCTTATCGGTTGTGATCACCAGCAATGTTGTTTTCGGCAACTTAACCTCGATTCCGAGAACCTGGCGACCATCGATGTCAATCGGCTTCATCTCAATCAAGCGCATTCCCTCCTCAGCCCTTACTTCTTACAACAAAGTATGAGCAAACGCCCAAAAAAGTGAGAGAATGCGCCAATTTTTTTATGAATCAATGATACCGGGACGGAGTTAACAACGACCTGTGCGGCTGGAGCTTTCCATCCTGAATCATTTTCATTTTCAGCATCTCCACCAAATAGACACCCAGCATCTGCATAATCTCATCATCGCTCATCTCATCAATCAACTGGAGTACATTCTCGCGTGACTGCTCTTCCAGAATGCTGAGAACGATCGCAACCGCATCTTCTTCATCATCATTTAACTGATCCCTGTATAGCGAATATACTTCATCCACAAAACTCATCGCGGCAACCTCCCTTATGTATATTGTAGAACAGTGCTTATCCTTTTGCGAGGTTTTTCCTTTAGGTTAACAATAAATGGTTTATTAATGCGTTTCAAGAATGATCCACGGAATCCATCTCAGAAAGAGCCATCGCAATCCGAAGCGCGGTTCCCGCACCCCACCTGATTTTGCTTGTGCTTTCACACTTGGGTTGTGCCGAAAAGACATGAATGTTTCCTTGTTTCATCAATCCATCTCGGCTCCCTGCATCTTTGGAGCGCATCTGTTTTTTTGAGCTGCACTGCCAGCAAATCCCGCAAAAACTCAGGCAGATAAAAGCGAATGATCTCCCCTTCTTTCAAGCCGAGGTATCCGGCACCAAAGGTAAACATGTCGATGGTGGCCAGCTCATATTCTTCTTCCTCATTCAGTTCCCTCGGCCCTACCATGATGCGAAGAATTTTTTCATGCGGTTTAGCACGGGAATCATACTCTACCTTCATTCCTGACACAGCCATCGATCCGAGAACTTTTCCCCGAAAGCCAAATCCGCGAATCGGCTGTTCCTGAAATTCGGGCAACAGCGATTCTTCCAGCGTCTCCTTGATTGCTTTTCCTTTAATCCTGATTAAAGCCGGGTTGATCGGGTGCGGACAAACCCGGTGCAAATCTTTGCGGGTAATCAGGCCGGAACGGACCGACTTGAGCAATTGGCCGCTGTTCACCAGGGCGATGTCGGCCTGCACCCAGTCACGCAGGCTGTCAGCCAGCAGATTGGCAAATGGCGCTTCACCATACCAGTCGGTAATCAACGGTTCGGGCAAATAAGTGATGGGTTCGGACAAATTACGTTCCGCCTCTTCCCGGTAGCGGTCAATCAAACGGAGAATTTCAGCCGATGCCTCCTGGCCTTTCAGCTCATAACAGCGCCCCTCCACACGGATTAAACGCTTCTGCTCAAGATCGATTTCCAAGGAAACATGGCCGAGATACTCGGCAAACTTGCCGGCCGCCGCGATCCATGTCCCCTTCTCCCGCTCCGGTTCGGGGAGCAAATGGTGCGTGTGCGCACCGAGAATCATATCAATTCCCTCCAGTTGGCCTGCCAGCAACCGGTCGTTCGGCAATCCCAAATGCGACAGCAAAATGAGCAAATCCACCTGCCCCCGCAGAGAATGAACGGCCTCTTTCAGAACGGTCAGCGGATCTTTCACGGTCCAGCCCATTTGCTCATACACCAGCGGGTACGGAATCGTCGCCGCCAGGAAACCAAATTTCACCCCGGCTACTTCCTTGATCTTGTACGGCGAAAGCCAACCGGGCTGGCGATCGCTTCCGTATTCAAAAACATTGCTGCTGATCACCGAAAAAGAAGCATCACGGAAGAGAGCATCAAGATGATCCTTGGAAAAAGTGAGCAATTCATTGTTGCCAAATGTAAACAAATCATAGCCGGTTTTCTCCAAAATCGCCCGGTTTACCCACCCATCCGTCCCTTCCGTTTCCATGCGCATGCGATCCATATGATCGCCGACATCGATTAAAAGTCCTTCTTCTCCCTGCGCGGCCCATTTCTCCCGAAGCGAAGTGACCAGATGGTGAATTTGCGCCGCCCCGTCCAAACGGCTGTGCAAATCATTGGTATGCAAAAGGTGGAATCGTTTTATCAAGCCCACAAAAAACCTCCCTTAAGTCGGCTCTCTTGCCGGCCGGCTTTCACATCCGGTTATTCAAAAAAGGCCAGCTGTCTCGGCGCCAACCCCTCGAACTGCAATCCCAATTTCCCGATCATTTTCATGGCGCTGTCCTTGGCATCCCCCTGCGAATTGTTATTAAAAAGGATCGTAATGTTCTTCGCTTTTTTCTGCAATTCCCGAATCGGCCCGACCCATTCCTCCAGCTCCTGATCGGAATAACGGTATGCATAACGGACGTCCCGCCAGTTGGGCTGGCCGGTATTATTCCATCCAGACCGATTGCGTCCGTGAAAGCGAATCAGTACCTGCTCCGGATTCGTCACCGCCAGTACAACCGGAACCGAACCTTCCCCGGCCTGGGGTTCATCGCAAATAACGTGTATCAATTTTTCCCGCTCCAAAAATTGCAGCGTTTTATCATGAAACTCCGCCCGGAACCAGCTCTGGTTGCGGAACTCGATCGCCACCGGAAAATCGCGAAACGCTTCCCGAACCCGGCGAATATATTTCACATGTTTTTGGCTACAATCATACCAAGGAGGGAACTGAAAAAGTAACATTGATAGTTTGCCCGACTTCATCATCGGCATAACCGATTCGATCATTTCTTCGACCAGCTGCGTCCAGGAGCGTACCGGCGCCCGCTCCGTTCGCCCGTGACCGGTCAATTCGCGGTAAGCCTTGACGACAAAGCGAAATGACTCCGGTGTCTCCTCTGCCCATCGCTCCATCCGCTCCTTCGGGGCGATCGCATGATAGGTGCTGTCCACTTCCACTACAGGAAAATAACCGGCGTAAATCGCCAGCTTCTCCCGCGATCCCGTTCCCGGCGGGTACAAATCATGATCTCCCCATCCGCATAAACCCACTTGAACCGGGTTTACTATTCTACTCATCAGAAATCTGCCTTTCTGGTAAAATTCCGTAAATAATGAGCTTCTCCCTTCATTCTACCATTAGTGATATCGGAAAAAAACGTCAGGTCGCGTATTCTTCAAAAGTGTGTTGCAAGTTTGCTTAAGCTTGTTCCATCAACCGCTTATGCCGGAAATCCCTGATCGTTTTCTCCCAATCACGCAAGTTGCCCATAGACTTCATCTTCAGAGAAATATAAAATAATGGGAGATTCATAGATTGGGTTGATCAAATCCGGCGGGGAGAGCTGAGGGATGAAGCCATCCTTTCTTACCATTTACTCTTATGTAATTGAACAGATGAAGGAGTACTGCCTGAATCAGTATCCGCATCAGGGATACGGTTTTTTGGCCGGCCACGGGTCCGTGATCACGCATTTTTTTCCAATCCCCGGACAAAACAGCGGCCCTTGTTTCCTTGATTTTGAACCGCGTGCCTACTTTGAAGCCGTCAAAAAAATCCGTTCCCTTCAGCTGGAATGGCTCGGCGTTTTGCATTCCCATCCGCTCAGCGATGCTTATCCATCGGCCCGCGACCGCTCAGGCTGGCATTTTGTCCACAAAAGTTTTTGGATTCTTTCCCTGAAGGATAAACAAGTGCAACTAGGCGCTTACTATATAAAGAAAAACCAAGCGATCCCGATCATTTATAAAATCACTGATTAATCCCATGGCAATACAGACAGACAGGAGTTTACAAAAAATGAATTTGCCACCGATTTCCGCACTGCATACGGATAAATACCAAATCACCATGATGTACGCACACTTCAAAAACAAAACGCATCATCACCGGCGGGCATTTGACCTGTATTTTCGCAGCCTGCCGTTCGGCAACGGATATGTTGTCTTCGCCGGTTTGGAAAGAGCCGTTCATTATCTGGAGAATCTGCGTTTCACCGAAGAAGACATCGAATACCTGCGTTCAATGAATGAACACTTTGAACCGGAATTTTTTGATCTGTTACGTTCGTTCCGCTTTACCGGAAATATCCATGCCATGCCGGAGGGAACCATCGTTTTTCCCGATGAACCCCTGGTCAGGCTGGAGGGAACGGTGATCGAGCTTCAGTTGATTGAAACGGCGCTCCTCAATTTCATCGGTTACCAGTCACTGATCGCCACCAAGGCAGCCCGTATTCGCCATATTGCCAAAGACGACATGCTTCTGGAATTCGGGACACGCCGCGCCCAGGAAATGGATGCCGCCGTCTGGGGAGCCAGGGCCGCCTATATCGGCGGGTTTGACGCCACCTCCAACACACTGGCCGGCAATGTGTTCGGCATTCCCACATCGGGCACGCATTCGCACTCCTGGGTGCAGGACTTTGACAGCGAGTTGGAAGCGTTCCGGGCCTATGCCGCTGCTTTTCCGGATCAAGCGGTGCTTCTCGTCGACACCTACGACACCTTGAAAAGCGGTATTCCGCACGCCATTCAGGTGGGACTGGAGTTAAAACAGCAAGGAAAAACCCTGGCCGGAATCCGTCTGGACAGCGGCGACCTCGCTTACCTTTCCAAAAAAGCCCGGAAAATGTTGGACGAAGCCGGACTTACGGAAACCAAAATCGTCGCTTCCAGCGATTTGGACGAATTCACCATTTTAAATCTGAAATCGCAGGGGGCGAAGATCGACGCATGGGGCGTCGGCACCAAATTGATCACCGCCTATGACAAACCGGCATTGGGCGCTGTGTACAAAATGGTCTCCCGTTATGAAAACGGCGAATGGAAACCGACGATTAAAATTTCTTCCAATCCGTCGAAAGTGACGACTCCGGGCCTCAAAAACATTTATCGCATTGTGGACCGCAAGAACGGAAAAGCCCGCGGCGATCTGCTCACCCTGCTTGAAGAACAAGTGGATGAATCCAAACCGCTGGTTCTGTTTCACCCGCTGCAACCTTTCCGACGCAAAAAGGTGAAACATTTCCGGGCCATTCCCCTCTTGCAACCGATTTTTAAAAACGGCGAACGGGTTTACGAGCTGCCTTCATTGGACGAAATCCGCCGTTATCATCAACAGCAGCTCTCTCTCTTCTGGGAGGAGCATTTGCGCATATTAAATCCAGAAGAATACCATGTGGATCTATCAGAAAACTTATGGCAGACGAAACAACAGCTTTTGCATGATATCTATGAATCGATCAAAGCGGAAAATGGCCACCACGATTAGGATGCGATGAACCGGATGAGAATCCAAAACAAAGAGCGACGCAAACGGGGTTTGCCCCGGTTTTGTGTCGCTCTTTGTTTTGGTTGGCTTTAAGTCTTGCTTATCATGTTCCTTCCATGAATTTCCGAACTGTCATTGAAATTTGCTCCCCCAAAGCTTGCAGGAGGATTCTCCCTTTGTCTGCACTGGCCCGGGTCGGAAATCCAATCGCTCCCGTTTCCGTATAAGGTTTTATTCCGCATGCCGTCAGCAGATCGCGTTCCGGCGAATCCACATCCACCCTCTGCTCCATCCTCACCAATGCCTCATCCAAGTACATGAGAATGGATGTTTCTCCCTCCCCCGCATGCATGTCACGCGAAGGAGCGGCCGAAATCCCGGCCTGTTCATACGCCTTTTCCCAATGTTTGCGGCTGGGCGCAAGCAAAATGCGTGAATGATCCACATTCATCTCCTGTGCAATATTCCCCAACAAATAGTTTCCGCCGTGCCCGTTGATCATCACGATCTTGTCCACGCCCATGCGCTCCAATGAGCGGATAATATCCTTGACAACCATGATAATCGTAATGGACTGCAACGAGATCGAACCAGGAAAGCCCGCATGCTCGAATGATGCGGAATAAGGAAGCACCGGGCAGACAAACGAGTGGTCAAATCTTTTGGCGCATTCATGTGCAATCGCTTCGGCAATGATGCTGTCGGCAGCGATTGGCAAATGATACCCATGCTGCTCCAGCGAACCGATGGGCAAAAAGGCGATCTCCACGTTTTTCACTTCGGGCCATGTTGAAAAATGGTTCATTGATTCATCCCCCTAAGGAACTCTTCTATAAACTGTTCGATCCGGGATCAACTCTTGCCTGCCGGACACATCAAAGAAGCCGCCCGCAGCAACCCGGACGGCTTTCTTCCAGACAATCTCCCGGTCACGCCGTAAACTGTTCTTCTTCTGTCGAACCTGACATGGCAGTGGTTGAAGAGGTTCCTCCGGAGATGACCATGGAAACTTCATCAAAGTAGCCCGTACCCACTTCCCGCTGATGGCGCGTGGCGCTGTACCCTTCGTTCTCCAGTGCAAATTCGGCCTGTTGCAGCCTGGAGTAGGCGGCCATTCCCTCTCTGTTGTACTCTTTGGCCAGCCGGAACATGCTGTGGTTCAGGGCATGGAAGCCGGCCAAGGTCACAAATTGGAATTTGTATCCCATTTTCCCGAGCTCCTCTTGGAAGCGGAGAATCGTTTTTTCATCCAATTTCTTTTTCCAATTGAACGACGGAGAGCAGTTGTAAGCCAGCATTTTCCCCGGAAACTTGGCATGAATCGCTTCAGCGAACTGCCGTGCTTCCTCCAGATCGGGCTCCGACGTTTCACACCAGATGAGATCGGCATACGGTGCGTAAGCAAGCCCGCGGGCAATCGCTGTTTTCAGTCCGTTGCGAATCCGGTAGAATCCCTCCGCCGTTCGTTCACCGGTGATAAACTCGTGATCACGTGGATCGATGTCACTGGTAATCAATTGGGCGGCATTGGCATCCGTGCGGGCAATCAGCACGGTCGGCACCCCCATCACATCTGCGGCCAGCCTCGCCGCAATCAGATTGCGCACTGCTTGTGAGGTGGGAATCAGCACTTTCCCGCCGAGATGCCCGCATTTCTTTTCGGAAGCCAATTGGTCTTCAAAATGAACACCGGCAGCCCCGGCTTCAATCATCGCTTTCATCAGCTCAAACACATTGAGCGGCCCTCCAAATCCCGCCTCCGCATCCGCCACGATCGGAACAAACCATTCCCGGTCCGTTTTGCCTTCCACATGCTCAATCTGGTCGGCCCGCTGAAGCGCCCGATTGATCCGTTTCACCACCTCGGGAACACTGTTGGCCGGGTAGAGACTTTGATCCGGATACATCTGTCCGGCCAGATTGGCATCAGCCGCAACTTGCCATCCACTCAAATAAATCGCTTTTAACCCCGCTTTTACCTGTTGTACTGCCTGGTTCCCGGTCAAGGCACCCAATGCGCGGATAAAGGGCTCGCGGTGCAGCAAATCCCAAAGACGTTCCGCCCCTCTTCTGGCCAATGTGTATTCGATTTGAACCGATCCGCGCAGACGCAGCACCTGCTCCGGCGTGTAGGTACGGGAAATCCCTTTCCAACGGGGATTTTCCTTCCAATCTTTTCGCAACATCTCTGCCTGTTCAGCATATCTCATTGATCGTCATCCTTTCTGATCGAATTGGAAAAGAAGTCCGGAACCCGGGAGTGTCAGGAATTCCGCAAATTCACTATCGAACACCAATTCAGAAAACAGACGGCGCGCTTCCTCGAATTTCCGATCCGGCCACTGCTGTTCACCCACTTCATTTTTCAATTTTTCCATCTCTTCACCGATCATCTCGCGCACCAATGCCGGGCTGATGTTCCGCCCATCCTCCAGCACCCCTTTTTCATGGCGAATCCATTGCCACACCTGAGCCCGGGAGATTTCCGCGGTTGCCGCGTCTTCCATCAGATGGTCGATTCCGACCGCCCCGAATCCGCGAATCCAGGCTTCGAGATATAAAATGGCCACACGGATATTTGTGCGCAATCCCTTCTCCGTGATCTTGCCTTTGGGAACTTTCAGCAGGTCTTTCGCGGAAACGGCGACATCCTCCCGCTGCTTCCCGATCTGATTCGGTCCGGGCATAAACCGGTCAAATACTTCCCTGGCGACGGGAACCAAACCGGGATGAGCCACCCAGGTGCCGTCATGCCCGTCTTTCGCTTCCCGCTCTTTGTCGAGCCGGACCGAGTTTTTCGCGCGCTCATTTGCCCCGGGGTCGTTTTTGACCGGAATTTGCGCAGCCATTCCGCCGATGCAGGGGGCGTTACGACGGTGGCAAGTTTTGATCGCCAGCAAACTGTACGCCCGCATGAAGGGTGCGGTCATGGTCACACTGGCCCGGTCCGGCAAGATCACCTCAGGAAAATTCCTTAATCTTTTGATAAAACTGAAGATATAATCCCAGCGCCCGCAATTTAAACCGGCTGAATGCTCACGCAGTTCGTAAAGAATTTCATCCATTTCAAACGCAGCCATGATCGTCTCAATCAAAACAGTGGCCTTGATCGTTCCGCGCGGAATGCCCAATTCGTGCTGGGCGAACAAAAAGACATCATTCCAGAAACGCGCCTCCAGATGGCTTTCCAGCTTGGGCAAGTAAAAATAGGGCCCGGATCCCCTTTTTATGAGCAGGCTGGCATTATGGTAAAAATAAAGACCGAAGTCCACCAATCCTCCCGGAACCGGCTGGCCGTCAACCCAAATATGGTGTTCATCCAGATGAAGCCCGCGGGGTCTGACAACCAGTACCGCCGGATTTTCCTGCAGGCGATAGGTTTTCCCGTTTTCGCTGGTAAATTGAATCGTCCCGCGAATCGCATCGCGCAAATTGATCTGACCTTGAATCATGTTCTTCCATGTGGGAGAACTGGCGTCTTCAAAATCGGCCATAAACACCTTCGCCCCGGAGTTGAGCGCATTGATGACCATTTTTCGGTCTCCGGCCGGCCCGGTGATTTCAACTCGCCGGTCCTTCAAGTCTTCCGGCAGATCGGAAATCGCCCAATCCCCTTCCCGCACCGCTTTGGTTTCCTCGAGGAAGTCGGGCCAAATCCCGCGATCCAGATCAGCCTGCCGTTTCATCCTGTTACATAACAACCGATCCCGCCGGGCGGTAAAAGCCCTGGCTAATTTGCCAATAAACGAAAGTGCCCCTGCTGTTAAAATTTCTTCATAGGCTGGGGGGATCGGGGCATTCACTTTGATCCCTTCCAATTCCAGATCATACATCGTATTTCTCCCCTTTGATCACGATTCGCATTATTATATAACAGAAACCCCTTGTTAGTAACTATATTAGCACAGTTACTGTTATATAACAATACCTATTTTCGATTTTTTCATTCTTTCCGGAAAAGAAAAACCGCTCTGCCAAAAGAGCGGCCGGCTTGTTTCAAGTTCCGATAGATCAGTCGGATCCGGAGGCATCTCTTTGCTCCCGGATCCTTCTGCTCATGTTTGTCGGCATACACCCTGTCGGCAGAGCGATCTTAAACACAGGTTATAATATCGCTTTGTATCTCCGTTAAATCAGCCCGCCTGAATCCCGGTCAAAAATCGATATCAATCTCGACACCATCATCAGGCAATTCCCATTTCAGCCCGCCTATTTCGCACTCCAATTCACCGTCTTGCGGCTCGATATTCAATTCAATCGGATCCCATTCTTTCATCTCTTCACCTTCTTTCTGTTTTTAATCCGGCTCATATGGGATTTACCAACCGTTTGTGAAAATAATAATTTCAATTATATATTTATTTCTTCGATTACAACTTTATTTCCCTCCCGCAGCCGCACCGATTGCCGCCGAGTTATAAATAAATTAAATATTTAGACACAACTGGTTGGTGAAATCTCACCCGTATTTGGATGAGATGGCTGCCAAACATCCTGACCCTATCTATTGTGACGAGACAAATGCCCGAAAAGTTTCACCGGAACTACTTGTCAATATACTTTCTCCCCCGTTTCCGTCACGGCTCTCCCCAACTTCACCTGATACCAGGTCGCATTGATCAATCCCCCCAGGACAAGCACGACTGCCGACAGGTAAAACCAGCCGACCAAAACGATGATCGCTCCTAAATTCCCATAGATATGGGAATAATTTTGATTGATCGAAACATAAAACGAAAAACCGTACGAACTGATCTGCCAGCCGAGGGTTGCAAAAACAGCACCGGGCAATGCCTGCCTGAAGGAGACGCGAATGTGCGGGGCCCACTTGTAAAGATTCCAAAAGACGGAAAATAAAACGAGCGTACTTAACAGCCAGCGAACCCAAACCCAAAACTCCAAAAACCATTTCTCCACCCCGAACAAGCTGAAGACGAATTCCCCCAATATCTTCCCGAAAATCGGCAGGGTCAAGGAGACGATCAGGGCGACGAGCAGGCTGAACATCAGAAAAAAACCGATGATAAACTCACTCCAAAAAGTCCGTTCGACATGAACGCGATAAGCGTTGTCCAGAATCCGGATGATCGACCGGAAGGCAACTGAAGCGAGATAGATCGTCACAATCAAACTGACGGAAAAAATGCCACTGTTTTGCTGATCCAGAATACTGGTCAAATTGGAAGCAATGAGTTGGTAAGTGCCGGCCGGAGCATACGGTTTGATCATTCCGAGAATATTGTCGGACCGGAACGGAAGAAAGCCGAGCATCGTGACCGCCAGCAGCAAAAAGGGAAACAGGGACATCAGGAAGTAATATGCTAATTGGGCAGCCAAATCAAAAATGCCGTCTTCCCAAATTCTTTTCCGCAAAATCTTTAAAAATAAAATAAACAACATGATTCCTCCCAATATGGATAAACAAGCTCTATCTATCTTTTTAACCTATTTTTTCAGCAAACATAACGGATTGTAAAAGATGTTCGCCACGAGGCTGTTAAAAAAACGACCAGATCACCAGTATATTTAAGAAAATTAAAAAATACACATTCCCAATTTTTTTAAAAAGGTGTAATATAATAATAATCAGGTTAAGAGAGGTGACCGGGATGAAGACCTTAGCTTTGCACGAAATCGGCGAAGTGATCCGGAAGGTGAGAAAAGACCGCGGGCTCAGGCTGGAGGACTTGGCCGACGAAAATATCTCCCCGGCGACGGTCAGCAATATCGAACGCGGAGTCGCACATGTGAGTCCCGAGAAAATTTCATATCTGCTGGAAAAATTGGATCTTCCAATGCATAAACTTCCGGAAATGCTGGTACAGGAGCAGGAAGAATTAAAAAAAGTAAAATTTAAACTTCTCACCATCGCCACTCTGCGAAAAACAGGATTTATCGACGAAGCGCTCGACCTTTTGGAAGAACTCAACTTGGAAGAAAGCCATCCATATATTGCCCACGCCTACTATTTTAAAGCTAAATGTTACATGGGTAAACGAAAATGGAAGCAAGCCGAACGCGCTCTATATAACGCACTTCGCATCTCACAGCAAAATCCGTACAAAGAAAACAACATGGAAGCGGCCAGCTACCTTCTTTTGGGCTTGATCAGCTATTACCGCAATGATATTGAACAAGCCCTGGAATTCACCAACAACGGAATCGAGGCATTTGTGGAAGACGGTGAAAACCGGCATATCAAAGCCCTTTTATACCGCAACAAAGGGGTTTACCTGCAACGAACCGGACGCATCACCGAAGGAATTCAGCTGGTTCATGAAATATGGGAGCAAATCCCGTTAATGGACGATATCGGAACTGCGCTCGGCTTTTATTGGCTGAGATCCGAGTTTTCCAGACTGTCCGGTCTCTTGGATGAAGCGATCGAAATTGCCACGGAAGGAATCGAAATCTCGCGCCGCAACAAACAATACGACAGCATGTGCGATCTTTGGACCGTTCTGGGCAGTGTATACACAGCGAAAAAGGAATGGGATCTCGCGGAAACCTCCTTCAAAATGGCCCTGAAACTCGAAGGAAAATTCCCTGAAGACCAACGCCTGACCACCGTATATACCCGGCTCGGCATTCTCTACATGAAGCAGGGAAGAAACGAAAATGCGTACGGCGCTTTGGAAAAGGCAATCAAATATGCAGAAAAGTTCAACGATACTTCCCGGCTCAGCACCAGCCTCATCATGATGGGCGATTTGTGTCAAATTATCGACAAAACGGACGAAGCGATCTCGCACTATCAAAAAGCCCTGGAAATAGCGCAAAAACAGGGATACAAAGAGAAAGAATTTAAAGCCTGGTTCAGCCTGGCCCGCTGTTTTGACGGAAAAGACGAGCAGGAATTTCAGAATTGCATGCGAAATATGTATAATGTAAAGAAAGAGTTTAATAGAAAGGAGGTAGAATTCCTTGAGGAAAGCATCTAAATTTATTTCCATTTTGGTTGTTTCCTCCTTTGCGCTGGTTTCAGCTTTTACCCTCCTCTTTCACGTGCAAAAACATTCTCTCCAAATGGCAAGCAACAGCGAACCGGGCGGACTGAGCATCCATATCACCAACAGTGAACCAGGCGGATTGGCCCCTGATGGAAACAGCGAACCAGGCGGTCTCTAATACCGGGAGCCGGGCGACCCATTTGCAAACATGGGGGACCCGGCTCCTTTGTTTTGACCGGGTTGGTTTTGTAAAAGGATGACATATGTTATACTTTACTGTGTTGAAATCTGTTTGTATCCGCGAATTTCAAGGGATTCCTTTTTTAATACCCGCAGAAAGGATGCCGAAAGTATGAAAGAAATGGACGCACACCAGATCATTGAGTTTATTCAAAAAAGCGAAAAGAAAACCCCGGTCAAAGTACATATCAAAGGGGATTTGAACAGCCTGAAATTTGATAGTGACATAAAAACCTTTATTAACGGCAACGTTGGCGTTTTGTTTGGTGACTGGAAAGCGATCGCTCCCGTCCTGAACGAAAACAAGGATAAAATCGAAGACTATGTGGTGGAAAATGACCGCCGCCATTCTGCGATCCCGTTGCTTGACCTGAAGCAGATTGAAGCGCGGATCGAGCCGGGGGCAATTATTCGCGACCAGGTGGAAATCGGAAAAAATGCCGTCATCATGATGGGAGCCGTCATCAATATCGGGGCCGTCATCGGTGAAGGCACCATGATCGATATGAACGTTGTCGTCGGCGGACGCGGCACAATCGGGAAAAATTGCCACATCGGGGCCGGCGCAGTCATTGCCGGCGTCATCGAGCCGCCATCCGCGACACCTGTTGTCATCGAGGACGATGTTGTAATCGGCGCCAATGCCGTCATCCTGGAAGGGGTTCGCGTTGGCAAAGGCTCGGTCGTTGCTGCGGGCGCCGTTGTCACCAAAGATGTTCCGCCCAACACCGTTGTTGCCGGAACTCCGGCCCGCGTGATTAAAGAGATCGACAGCCAGACCCGATCGAAAACAGAGGTTATTCAAGCATTGCGCGAGCTTTAATCGGCCCGCTACCCCATCAGAAGAAATTTGGCCCTCCGGGGCCTCATTTTATATCAAAAGGAGAAGGCAACATGACGACGAACTGGCAAGAACTCGACCAAACCTATATCATGCCGACTGTACAGCGTCTGCCGATCGCCATTGAAAAAGCGGAAAACAACTATCTTTATGATACAGCGGGAAACCGCTATCTCGACCTGTTCACCGGCTTGGCCGTCAACATCCTCGGTCACGCGCATCCCCGTCTGATGAAGGCATTGGAGGAACAAGGACACCGCTTTCTCCACATTTCCAATATCTTCTTGAATCCGCCGGCCATCCGTTTGGCGCTGCGGCTGGTAAAGCACACTTTCGGGAAAGGGAAGGTTTATTTCGGCGGTTCCGGGGCAGAAGCGACCGAAGCGGCCATCAAGCTGATTCACAAATGGGCCCGGCGGGAACAAAACGGCAAAGAAGGCATCGTCGTGCTGAAAAACAGCTTTCACGGGCGAACGCTCGGTGCACTGCGCTTGACCCGGCAACCGGGTGTATACCAGGATTACCCGCAACCAGCTTTTCCCGTTTATGAGGTGGAAATGAATAATATTGCCGAACTGCGGGAAGTTTGCAGGCAGAACCGGCCGGCCGCCATCCTGGTGGAACCGATTCTCGGTGCTGGTGGCGTCGTATCGCTTTCCGAATCGTTCCTACGCGCGATTGATGATCTGTGTGCCGAAGAGGAAATGCTCTTTTGCGTGGATGAGATTCAAACGGGAATGGGACGCACCGGTACCTTATTCGCGTATCAGCAATTTGATTTAACTCCTGACGTCATCTTGTTCGCCAAAGGGATCGGCGGCGGACTTCCACTCGGCGGCATCATCGCGGGCGAAAGGGCAGCCGATGTATTTAAACCAGGCGACCACGGAACCACATTCGCTCCTTCTCCGCTATCCGCAGCCATGGGCAACGCCGTCCTCGATGTATTGTTGGAAGAAGGGGGATTGGAACAGGGCAAACAAAGGGCCGATTATCTGTGGAGACGATTGGAGGCTCTAAAAGAAAAATACCCGCATCTGATCACGGGTATGGACGGGCGGGGCATGATGATCGGCATCCGTACCTCCCTGTCTGCCGAGAATGTGATACGGTTGCAAAAAGAACTGCTCACGGACGGAATTTTGGTCAATGTGACGGCCAAAACCGTGATTCGCCTTCTCCCGCCGCTGACGCTGAAACGGGAGGAAACCGACTTCTTCATTCAGGCGCTGGAAAAACGTATGCTGCAAATCGCCGATTAAAGGAGAAAGAGCAATGACTGATCGTTTTATTGAACTGCGCAGACAATTGCATCAGATTCCCGAACCGGGATTTTGCGAGGTGAAAACGCAACAGTTCATCCTGGACTATCTCTCTTCCCTGCCCCCGCGCCTGCAAATCAAAACCTGGCGCACGGGAGTACTGGTGAGAATCCCCGGACAGAATCCAAAACGCTGTATCGGCTACCGAGCGGATATGGACGGACTTCCCATCACCGAACAAACCAGTTACCCGTTCCGTTCCAAACATGAAGGTTACATGCATGCATGCGGACACGACATGCACATGGCCATCGCCCTGGGGTTGATCACCCATTTCTGTGAACATCCGGTCGATGATGATCTCCTGTTCATCTTCCAGCCGGCGGAAGAAGGTCCGGGAGGCGCTTTTCCCATGCTGAAAAGCAAAGAGTTTTCCGATTGGAAGCCCGACCTCATCCTGGCGCTGCACATCGCCCCGGAATATCCGGTGGGTACAATTGCCACCCGTCCGGGAATCCTTTTTGCCAACACGTCTGAGCTGTTCATCGATCTGTGCGGCACCAGCGGTCACGCAGCCCGACCCCATCTGGCCAATGACATGGCGGTCGCTGCCGCGGAACTCACACTGCAATTGCAAACGATCGTCTCGCGCAATCTGAATCCGCTTGATGCCGGAGTGGTCACCATCGGAAAGATCGAAGCCGGAACCAAGCAGAATATCATCGCCGGACACGCCCGCCTGGAAGGGACGATTCGCACGTTGTCAACCGAAGCGATGGAAACGGTAAAACAGCGAATTCAGGCGCTGGTTCGCGGGATCGAAACCGGATTTGACTGCAAGGCCACTATCGACTGGGGGGCCAACTACTGCCAGGTGTACAACCATCCGGAACTGACCCAATCGTTTTTGCAATGGGCGCAAAATCACACCCGCTTCCATGTGGTCGAATGCAGCGAAACAATGGCCGGAGAAGATTTTGGCTATTTTTTGCAGGAGATTCCCGGTTTCATGTTCTGGCTTGGAGTTGAAACCCCCTACGGTCTGCACCATCCGCAAATCGAACCGGATGAACGGGCAATCGCCGTGGCCATCGAGACTGTATCCGGCTATTTGAAACATTTATCTCAAAACGACAAAGCATTTCCAGCGGGATGACCTCCCGCTTTTTTTCTTTACTCCCGGACGAGCGGCAGGGTGATACAGCGAAATGCCCCGCCTCCTTTGGTTATTTCGGATATATCCACTTCTTCCACTTCATACCCTCTCCGCCTCAGCTCACGGTTCAGGCGACCGAATTGCGGCTGGCTCAAGACCACTTTATTTCCAATCGACAATACATTGGCAGCTAGTCCAAACTGTTCCTCTTCCGTCACCTGAATCAACTCCCGGACAGAAGAGAACATCGCCAGTGTTTCCTCTGAAAAAGCCGGGGGATAAACAATCGCTTCAGTCGGGGATAAAATGTTGAAAATACAGTCAAGATGAAGATATTTTTTCTCCAATGGAATCCGGTGCCAAGTAAAATCAGGGAGGCGCTTTTCCAACTCATCAACCGCTTTTCTGTCCGTCCGGCCGCTCAGCCCGACCCAAACCTGATCACCGTCGACGAGGATATCTCCTCCCTCGACGGATCCGTGTCCGACCTCAATGTAAGGAAGGCGCCATTCTTTTAACCGCCTGACCAGCTCCGTTTCTTCTCCCTGCCGCACTTCTTCTTTCATATTGGCCAGCAGAAGCTCTCTCCCCACCACGCAGGCAATATCCCTCGTATAAACCTGGTCGGAATATTCTGGATCCGAGTGCAGCAAAATCACCTCAACTCCATGCCTCTCCAGGGTTTGCACCACATTTTCAAATTGGTGTTTCGCTTTTTCGCGGTCAATCTCCCCAATATGGACCCGTTGTACCCGGTTAATCACTTCTGAAATGTGAAAGTAAACAGGTGGACACATCAACACGGTTTTAAGCTTTGAATATTCGCTGTAACAGGAAAGCTCCAGATCCGTCAGTTCGCGCTTCAAGGTCATGTTTTTTCCGCCCTCCGTTTAAAAAGGAACCTCATAAACCTTCGTTAACATTTACCCTTATTATGCGCGAACAACCTTAAAAAAATGGAATCGCGAAGCCGTCCTGGTCAAAAAAAACCGATCCGCCCGCTAGAAAAACGCGTTCCGATCACCAATGCAAACATCAGCACCAAAATTCCCAGCAGAATAAAATAAAAATACTCGCCGATCCATTTCATCCTGATTCCTCCTCTGTTAAAAACGCAAAACCGCCAAGCTGCCTCACTTGACGGTTTTGCGGCAGAATTTATCCGATTGAACCTTCCATCTCAAATTTGATGAGACGGTTCATTTCCACTGCATATTCCATCGGAAGCTCCTTGGTAAACGGTTCAATGAAGCCCATAATGATCATTTGTGTCGCTTCTTCTTCGGAAAGACCGCGGCTCATCAGATAGAAGAGCTGTTCTTCACTCACTTTGGAAACGGTCGCCTCATGCTCCAGTGTTACGTTGTCATTTTTGATTTCATTATACGGAATCGTATCGGAAGTTGATTGATCATCCAGAATCAGGGTGTCACATTTGACGTTGGACTTGGAGCCCGTTGCATTCCGCCCGAAGCTGGAGAGTCCGCGGTAGGTCACTTTACCGCCCTGTTTGCTGATCGATTTGGAAATAATGGTGGATGTGCAGTTCGGCGCATTGGCTACCACTTTGGCGCCTGCATCCTGGTGCTGTCCTTTACCGGCAACGGCAATCGACAGGATATCCGCT
This sequence comes from Thermoactinomyces sp. CICC 10522, assembly GCF_016055075.1. NCBI lineage: Bacteria > Bacillati > Bacillota > Bacilli > Caryophanales > Thermoactinomycetaceae > Thermoactinomyces > Thermoactinomyces sp. CICC 10522. The sequence continues at coordinate 123,064 of NZ_JAECVY010000008.1, forward strand.
TTTGCTCCTTCTCCCTGCATAATGACAGCCGGATACTTCATGGTCAATTTGCTGCCGATGTTTCCGTCGACCCATTCCATATGCGCACCGCGATAAGCGACGGCCCGTTTGGTCACCAGGTTGTAAATGTTGGGCGCCCAGTTTTGAATGGTGGTGTAACGGCATCGTGCATGATCCTTGACGATGATTTCCACAACGGCGCTGTGCAATGAATCGGTGCTGTAAATCGGTGCAGTGCAACCTTCCACATAATGAACGAACGAACCTTCATCCGCGATGATCAACGTGCGTTCAAATTGTCCCATATTTTCCGAGTTGATGCGGAAGTAAGCCTGCAACGGCACTTCACAGCGAACGCCTTTCGGCACGTAGATAAAGCTGCCGCCGCTCCAGACCGCACTGTTCAAAGCAGCGAACTTGTTGTCTGAAGGCGGTACGACCGTACCGAAATACTCTTTCAGAAGCTCCGGGTATTCACGGACAGCCGTATCGGTGTCACAGAAGATAACCCCTTGCTCTTCCAGTTCTTTTTGCATATTGTGGTAAACCACTTCAGATTCGTATTGAGCCGACACACCGGCCAGGAATTTTTGTTCCGCTTCGGGAATGCCCAGTTTGTCAAAGGTTTGTTTGATTTCCTCAGGGACTTCATCCCAGCTGCGTCCCTGGCGCTCGGATGGTTTGACATAGTACGTGATGTCGTCGAAGTCAAGTTCATCCAGTTTACCGGGCAAAATGGAAAACCACTTGCTGTTCTCCGCAGAAGGCATCGGCATTTTATAAAACTGCTCCAGCGCCTTTAAGCGAAATTCAAGCATCCAGTCCGGTTCGCCTTTCAAGCGGGAAATCTCTTCGACCACTTCGCGGCTTAACCCTTTTTTGGAGCGGAAAACCGAAACGTCTTTATCGCGAAAACCGTACTTGTACTCCGACAGATCGGGCAGTTGGTTTTGATCGGCCACGGTTTTTTCCCCCTTCTAGTCTGCTTTTTGCTGATTTCTTACACCTTGCTCAAGCGCTTTCCACGCCAATGTAGCGCATTTGATCCGGGCCGGAAATTTGGCAACTCCCATCAACGCTTCTATATCCTCAAGCGGAAATTTCTCAGGGTCTACATCTTCCCCCTGCATCATCTTCGAGAAGAGGTCGACGAGTTCCAGTGCTTCCTCCACCTTTAACCCTTTTACCGCCTCAGTCATCATAGATGCGGAGGCCAGACTGATCGAACAACCTTCACCCAGGAATTTCGCCTCCTGAATGATGCCATCTTCCACACGCATTTGCAGCGAAATCCGGTCACCGCAAGTCGGGTTGTTCAAATCAACAGTAACCGCCCCGTCTTCAATTCGTCCTTTGTTGCGCGGGCGCTGATAATGATCCATGATCACGCGCCGATACAGATCATCTAAAGACATGGCCAAAATACTCCTTCGTCTTTTGAATGCCTTTCACCAAGCGGTCGATGTCTGCTTCGTCATTATACAGATAAAAGCTCGCTCTTGCTGTCGCTGTAACATTCAACCAGCGCATCAGCGGCTGGCAGCAATGGTGTCCGGCACGAACGGCGATTCCTTCGGCATCCAGGACCGTAGCGACATCATGAGGATGAATATCGTCCAGGTTAAAGGTGATCAAACCCGTACGATTTTCCTTGGGACCGTAAATGGTGATGCCTTCCACTTGACTCAGCATTTCATATGCGTAGCGGGCCAGCTTCCGATCATGCTCGTCGATTTGCTCCATTCCGATCGATTCGAGATAATCAATGGCAGCTCCCAGTCCGATCGCACCGGCGATGATCGGGGTTCCTCCTTCAAACTTCCACGGCAGTTCCTTCCAGGTCGCATCTGTCAGGTCGACATGGTCGATCATCTCGCCGCCAAACTCGATCGGTTCCATCTGTTCCAACAGCTCTTCACGCCCGTAGAGAACGCCGATTCCGGTCGGCCCGCACATTTTGTGACCGGAGAAGGCGAGGAAATCGACATCCAAATCGCGTACATCCACTTTCATGTGAGGGACGCTTTGCGCTCCGTCCACGCAAATGATTCCTCCGTTTTCATGGACGATTTTCGCAATTTCCTTGATCGGGTGAACCGTTCCGAGAACATTTGATACCTGTTGAATCGCGACGATTCTGGTGTTGGGTGTAATCGTCGTTCGCACCTTGGCGAGATCAAGCGTTCCGTCTGCTTCAAGCGGGAAATATTTCAGGGTTGCACCTGTGGCCTTCACGACTTGTTGCCACGGAATGAGATTGCTGTGGTGCTCCGCCGGCGTCAGAATCACTTCATCACCAGGCTGCAAACGGGGAATTGCATAACTGCGCGCAACCAAATTGATTCCTGTCGTCGTCCCGCGCGTGAACACAATCTCCCGGGTCGAGCCCGCATTGATGAAACGGCGCACTTTTTCACGTGCGCCTTCGTATGCATCTGTCGCCTTTGTGCCAAGAGTATGAACGCCCCGATGGACATTGGAATTGATCTCTCTATAATAAGCTTCCACCGCTTCGATCACTTGAACCGGCTTTTGTGAGGTTGCCGAGCTGTCAAGATAAACCAGCGGATGACCGTTGACGGATTGATCCAAAATCGGAAAATCTTTACGAGCGTTTTTCATTCGCAAACTTCCTTTCGATGACGCGATGGATGCTCTTCCGCAGCGCCTCAGAAGGGATTTGGGAAAGGACGGTATCCAGGAAACCGTAAATGATCAATCTCTCAGCTTCTGTCCGGCTGATCCCGCGAGACATCAAGTAGTAGAGCTGTAATGGATCAATCCGGCCCACGCTCGCAGCATGGCCTGCCGCAACATCATTCTCGTCGATCAGGAGAATCGGATTGGCATCACCGCGGGCCTTTTCTCCCAACATCAGCACTTTCCCCGATTGCTGCCCGTCCGATTTGCTGGCTCCCTTTTCAATTTTCGTGATACTGTTCAAAATGCTGGAAGCTTGGTCTTTCATCACGGATCGCGCATTGATCTCACTTGCCGTGTTCCGTGCCAGATGGCGGATATAGGAAGTGACATTCCCCCTCATCTCACCCGTTCCCAGCACAACCGCTTTTACATTGACACTGCCGCCTTCTCCGCGGAGAGAGGAAGTATTGTCGGAAATGAGGCGTCCATCGCTCAAGTCGGCGACAATCCATTCAAGCCGGCCGTCGCGATCCACTACCGAGCGGCGATAAATCACATCGACAACGGATTCGCCGAGCGTGTTCACCGTGGCAATACGAACATCGGCGTTGGCCCCTACAAATGCTTCGATCACGCTGTTGCTCACTGCCCCGCCATCATCCGGGTCCGACACGAAATTGGCCACGAAATCGACCCGGCTGTGATCTTCAGCCACGAGCAGAACATGCGGCAACATTCCGTTCTTCCCGCCCGACAGCCAAAACATCGCTTGCAGCGGAACGGTTACTTCAACCCCGCGCGGAATGTAGAGGAAGATTCCTCCGCTAAACAAGGCGGCGTGAAGCGCAGTTAATTGATGTTCGTCTCTTTTCACGCCTTCGTTCATGAAATACACTTTCACCAGTTCCTCGTGATCGCGGGCAGCGGTGGCAAGATCCGTAAAAATAATACCTTTATCTGCTAATTCCGCTGACAGATTTTGAAAGATGACACTGGAATTCTTCTGGATAAACAAGCCGGAATTTTCCTGTTCAACCAGGAATCGGGCGATGTTTTCCGGCAACTCGGACAGTTCCTTGATCGGTGCTTCATCTTTATAGGGATTAAAGTCCGTAAAATTCCAGCGGTCGATATTGGTCTTTTGCAATTGAGGCAACGGAAGACGGGCAGCGGCACGAAGTGCTTCAAGGCGGGACTGAAGCATCCATTCCGGTTCCTGCTGTTTTTTGGATACTTCGGTCACAACGTTTTCATCAAAAAGCATACGGGTTTCTACACTCATCTTCAGCACCACCCTTACACCCTTTGGCCAACAGTTTCATCTTCGATGCCCAGCTCTTCCTTCACCCAGTCGTAACCTTCCGCTTCCAAACGCTCTGCCAGTTCCGGACCGCCGGATTTTACGATGCGGCCTTGCATGAAGACATGTACGTAATCGGGTTTAATGTAGTTCAACAGGCGCTGATAGTGGGTAATGATCAAAACACCCAAATCCGGGCTCAGCATGGAGTTGACCCCTTTGGCCACCACTTTGAGCGCATCGATGTCAAGTCCCGAGTCAATTTCATCGAGAATGGCAATTCGCGGTTGCAGCATCATCATCTGCAGAATTTCGTTCCGTTTTTTCTCCCCGCCGGAAAATCCTTCGTTCAAGTAGCGGGTGGCGAATTTTTCGTCCATCTCCAGCAGTTCCATCTTTTTATCCAATTCGCGGATGAACTTCATCAGGGAGATTTCATTCCCTTCCCCGCGTTTGGCATTGATCGCACTGCGCAAAAAGTCGGAGTTGGTCACACCGCTCACTTCAGCCGGATACTGCATGGCCAAAAACAAACCGGCCCGCGCGCGCTCATCCACTCCCATCTCCAACACATCCTGTCCGTCAAGCGTGACTTCCCCTTTGGTCACTTCATAACGCGGATGTCCCATCAGCGAAGATGCGAGCGTACTTTTACCGGTTCCGTTCGGGCCCATGATGGCGTGCACTTCTCCGCCCTTTACTTCAAGATTGACCCCTTTCAAAATCTCTTGACCGTCTATGGATACGCAAAGATCTTTGATCGTCAGTTTTGGAGCTGTCGACATCTTCTCATTCCTCCATCAGTCTTTTCCTTTATCTCCTGAACACCATCCGGTTTTATTGGCGGAGGGAGATACGGGGAAAACCGGCAACTTGTCAGGTAATCCGGTCGCCGCTTCCACACAATTTGTTATTTAGATTGATTATCATATGATTCTCATTACATTTTACTGCACAACTTTTATCATATCAAGTGAACTTTGCTCTTCAACCCGGTCCGGAAACAGTTGTGCGGTCATTCCTTTCCGTCCGGCCGGACCGTTACTCTTCCCGTTCCATTATTCCCGGATTCAACTCCCGGCTTGTGCGCTAATCCGTTCAGATGCTGTCCGATCCTGAGATTCCGTTACTCTGATTTTCCCAATCCTAACACAAACGTGCTTCAGAAGAAAGATGCAATCCGGTCGTTGGCCGGAACATAAGCCATGCAAATACTGGATGCCCTTTCTGCGGCAAGCGATTCTTCTTATAATTTTTCATCATAAGTGGAAAAATTTATTCAAAAAGAAAGTATATTTAGTAAAGGAATCTTGTCCTTCTCTGCCAATCCCATGACATTCCAATATATTACAATGCAATTATTGGTATATTTAATAATATTGCAAAACTACCTTAACGAATTCTCTTTTCTGCATCGTTTATTTAAAAAAATATCAAGATCCATGTTCACGAAAAATCCTCAAATGAACGAGGAATTTTCTACAAAAAATCTGTAAACTTCACTTGCTTTTAAAGCGGATTTAAGGCAGAATATTCATAGAAGGTTTGTACAAAATTTCTTTTTGCTCCTTCGTTAGAATTTTCCCTCAACATCTGTTTTGCTCCCATTTTAAAAAAAGAGTTTTTTTGTTGTCTTTTTTTATTTTTTGATAATATTGCTCATGTTTGAACAAAATATTTCACCGATCGAGCCACTTTTCGTGTAGAAGCGTATTTGTAGGAGGAGTTTCTGATGAAAAAGAATATCCCTTACCTCTTGGGGGCACCTCATGCATCTGTTCCAAAAATCGGAATCTACACAAACGATCGCCCTTCTACAGTTAAAGACGATGAACTCTACAATAAACAGGCCCCTTTTTCATTTGACAATGCGGTTGTATCAGAGGAATTTACCTATTTCAGCGTGAATTTGCAGAAGGCGGACCAAGAGCGCTATCTCAACAGTTTTTTGAAAAAAAAGCTTCTCCACATCTGGAAAAAACAGCGTCCCCTGATCTTGGCCGTTCCCAAGTTGCCGGAATCACTTGAATCAGCCATATACGCCAACGTCTTTCAAAAAATCGAACCCAATCTGCTTCCCGCATACCGTGAGGACTTTTCCTTTCCTGTCATACCCTTTACCCTCTTTGGCTGGTTGCAGTATATGAAACTGATCGCGCAGATTACCGGCAAGCACAGAGATGCTTGTTATTGGGAAGAACTAACCCAATTTCTGCAACATTGCTCCAGGGAAAAGTTGCTCGATCACTTATTTTCATCCAATTGACCAACGCAGACACCTTGAAGCAAAACTTTCTGTCATCTGAAATTATTCTATCCTGTTTATCCTTTTCCGTTTGCATTTAACTTTAATCGTGTTTAATATAGATGAAAAAACCGTCCCAACTCGGCAGGTTGAGACGGTTTTCGCTTTATCACACTTGATCCGCAATCGTCTCCATATATTCCTTTTTGAAATACTCAATCACTTGTTCCATCATCACTTTTCTCGTCAAGATTCCAACAAATTGACCTTTGAGATCAATGATCGGAATATAAGATCGGTTCACTAATACCTCAAAAGCAAAGGAGAAAATCGAATTAGCCAGAATTCCTGAATGATTCTTGTCCATCGCATCCTTCACTTTATGCTTTCCCAGGCGGGAAAAATCAATCGTGTCCTTTTTTTCCATTTTTAGAAGAAAATCTAAAATATCTGTTTTGCTAATAATTCCATCAATTTGACCTTTTTGATTAATCACAGGCACCGAATTCGTTGCTTTCCGGGTAAGCACCAACAAAGCCCGTTCAAGGGACCAATCCGGATCGACGACTACCACTTTCTCTTTTGGAATGATAAAAGGGGTAATCTCCCTCGAAAAAAGATAACCGGCTTGATCTCGTTTTAACATGCGCAAAAACTCCCTTACTCTTGGTAATCGGTTTACCCAGAGTGAATTTCTCTACGCAAAATTTTTCTCGCCTTGACCCTCCCTCATGTTACTCTGCCTCTTTTTTTGCTGTCAATAAGATTTATATAAATATTTTAATCACCAGATTAAAAATTAGCCTATTCTTACCAGGGCGGAAGGGAATTTTTATGCCGGTGTTCCTGCCGCCCTGGATATTCGATTTGGCGCCCTGAACCGCAGCTCCTTTCCCTCCTATTCTGTTAAAAGCAAAAACTCTTTTACATCCTGTAAGGCAAATTCCACCGCCTTGCGCCAAAAATCGGGTTTGGTCAAGTCAGCGCCCAAATGCTTACGGGCCAGATCTTCCACATTCATTCTCCCGGTATCCCTCAGCAGCTGTACATAGCGCCGGGCAAAACCATCCCCCTCTTGCCGGGCCTGCGCATAAATCCCCGTACTGAATAAAAAGCCAAACGTATACGGAAAATTGTAGAAAGGAAAGTGCGTATCATAGAAATGAAGCTTGGAAGCCCAAAAATGGGGATGGTACTCCGCGAGCAAATCACGGAAGCTCTCCCTCTGCGCCTCCTCCATGATCCGGCACAATTCTTCAGCTTGCACCAATCCCTGACGACGTGCATCATAAAACCTCGTTTCAAACAGAAAACGGGAATGAATGTCGCATAAGTAACTGACTCCAATGCGGAGACGCTGATCAAGCAAAGCGATTTTCTGTTCCTTGGTTTGCGCCTTTTTCAAAACAGCGTCAGAAACGATGAACTCGGCAAAAGTTGAAGCGGTTTCAGCTACGTTCATGGCATAGTTTTGCGCGAACATCGGCAGGTCTTTGATCACGTGCTCATGATAGGCATGACCCAGTTCATGAGCCAGCGTCGACAGATTATCAGTTGTCCCGGCAAAGGTCATAAAGATCCTCGTTTCCCCGCTGACGGGAAATGAGGTGCAAAATCCGCCCGCGCGTTTATGCGGCCTGTCTTCCGCCTCAATCCATCTCCGGGAAAAGGCCGACTCGGCAAACCGGGCCAAATCGGGACTGAAGTCTGCGAAATGATCAATGATAAAGCGTGCGGCCTCGTCAAAGGTGAACTTCCTGTTTTCCCCGGGCAGGGGAGCCGACAAATCGTACCAACTCAACTTGGGCAGTCCGAGCAGCCGGGCTTTGCGTTGCAAATAGTTCCCCAGGACCGATTTGCTCTCCTCCACCACACTCCACATCGCTTCCAGCGTTTCCCGCCGCATGCGGTTCTCCGCCAAGGGTTCATGCAACACATCTTCCCAGCCCCGCTGCTTGTATAATTGCAGGCGAAATCCCGCCAAATGATTGAGAATCGCAGAAAACAGACCGGCTTCCTTTTGCCAGGCCCGTTCCCATTCGGCAAACACTGCCTGGCGGACGGAACGATCGGGGTGAGATAATTGATTGGCTGCCTGACTGACGGACAGATTTACCTTTTCCCCATTTTTCTCCACCGGAATTTGTATGCGGCTGACGACGCTGTTATACAATTCCCCCCAGGCGTGATAACCGTCAACGCTCAAATAGCTGGCCAGCGTTTCAAGGGACCCGGACATCCTGTCCTGCGCACGCCCATGCATTTCGTACAGGTTAAACGCAATCGGTTTGATTCGCTCATCCTGGCAAACCCGCTCCAACAGTTCATCCGGCACTTCCGCCAGCCTGCTTTCCAACAAGACCTTTAACGTTTGTAACTCAGCTAACAACTGCTCGTTTTTTCCGCTCAGGATCAGCGCCTGCTCATCTGTGGTATCCTGGGCCAGCAAGCAGTGAATGTAGGACCAAACCTCCGTCAGCCTTTTTTCAAGATCTTGTACCTTTTCCAAAAGGTTGATCCATTCCCGTTCTGTTTTTTCCTTTTCTGCGCTTTCCTGAAACGCTGTTTTTAGCGCCGGGATTTCCGCAGTGAGCCGGTTCATTTCGCTCAGGAGCCCGGTCCTTCGGTTACCCCCGACAAATAACGAATCCAATTCCCAGGTCTGCGCATATTGTTGTGGCATAACCAAACCCCTTTTTTCTAAAATTTAACCCTAGACAGAAATATCTTTAATCTATTGTTATCATATCCATTGACATTTTTTCAACAGCGGGATGAAGAGCCTGAAAACCCTGTTCCAGGCTCTTTTTCCGCTCAGAACACCCGCAGCACGATTTTGCCGATATTCCGATTTTCTTCCATGTAGCGGTGCGCTTCCCGAACCTCTTCCCATGGAAAAATGCGGTCAATCACCGGCTTGAGTTCCCCGCTGACAAACCGCGGCAGGGCAAAAGAGGCAAACTCCCGCGTCAGATCCTGTTTATAGTCCAGGGAGCGGGTGCGCAGCGTCGTTCCGGAAATTTGCAGGCGTTTCGCCAGAACCTGCCCGAGCGACGCATCATCCAGCCGGCTCCCTCCCAGCATGCTGATCAGAACGAGACGCCCATCCATCGCCAACACACGCAGATTTTGCTTCCAGTAAGGTGCCCCGACAAAATCAAGCACCAACTGAACACCTCGGTTTTTCGTGGCGGCCAAAACCTTGTCGGCAAATTCCCCCTCTTTATAATTGAATGCGTGATCAGCCCCCAAATCCAGACAGAATCTCCGTTTTTCCTCTGATCCCACAGTGACGAGCGGGATGGCACCGACCGACTTGACCAATTGAATCGCCGCAGTTCCTACCCCGCTGGCGCCGGCATGGATCAGCACGGTCTCCCCCTGTTTCAGTCTGCCTACCCAAAACAGACATTGGTACGCTGTCAAGAAAACTTCCGGAATGGCTGCGGCCTGTTCAAACGTGAAACCTTCCGGAACCGGCATGGCCATCTTGTCCGGAATCACCGCGTATTGCGCATAGCCGCCGCCCGGCAACAAACCAAAAACGCGATCTCCCGGCTTCCATCCTCCCTCGCAGTTTTTCCCCACTTCTTCGACCACTCCCGCCATTTCCAATCCCAGGATCGGGCTCGCACCCGGCGGAGGAGGGTATTTTCCTTCACGCTGCGAAATATCAGCCCGGTTGAGCGCGGTGGCATGTACTTTTACCAACAATTCATCATCAGCCGGGGTCGGCTTCGGATATTCTCCAATCATCAACTGCTCCCTTCCGCCCGGTTTTTCCACCAATACTGCTTTCATCCTCTTCAGCCCCTTTCATCCCTTCATGGATCTGTGCCATCAAACAACTTTATTTTGAAAACGTTTCTACAAATTCATTACACAGATGCAAAAAATACCATACCTCTGTTATAATATCCCTTAGTATAAATATAATATTATACCTAATGATTATAACATTCCGATAAAAAGAAAGGGAGCTAGAATGAATCAACAAACAAAACAATTGGTTGGCATCATCTTGCGTATGATTCGGGATATTTACAAAAAAACCATTGAACTGGAAGGCATGTTTAAATCAAATAGCATACATATTTTGTCACGAGACTTTGATCCTTTCAATGAACTATTGCAAATCCTGGAATTACCTGAAGAAAAAAATACGTTACTTCTTGAACTCGTTCAGTTGTATTTGGAAGATGAAATGACCTTAAATGAGTTGTTGCTCGAATTTGAAAATCAGGCGAAAACATCGAAAGTGTAAATACAATTGATAAAAGAAAACCCGGTGGATCAAAAATCCCCGGGTTTCTTGGTTTAGGCGAAACCTTTTTTTGCGAAAATGCCCGCAGGTTGTGCGTCCACCCATGACCTCCGGATATTCTGCAAAACTTATTTTTGCCCGGCCAACAGCGCTTTGATCTTGTTTACCTCAGCCAGGAAATCCGCTTCTTTCATCACCGGTTCCCCGCTGCAATCTGCCAATTCCTGCGGAACTTCATGCCAGGATTTGCATCCCGAATACTCGGGGCGAATCGGGATCCGGGCCGGCTGATCCAACCGGTAGACCCGGAGCAAGAGCAGATGAAGCGGCAATTTTTTCTTCCATTTCAAACGCTCATGAGCAAAATCGTTGGTCCAAATGTGACAGGGTGCCAGGCGAAACAGCGCTTCTTCATCCATTACCTCGATATCTTCATGCAACTCGGCAAAATATTTGATCGTCGCCGTTTCTTGTTCCGGTGACCACGATTGAAGCGTTTTGGCGATCTCTCCCCTGTACTCCGGCTTGAGCAATTCTTCCTTTTGATGTTCATAAGCGGGATAAAGAAAGAAACGGTCGCTTCTCACTTCAAAATGACGCGTTTCTTCGGCGATTCCGCCTTTCCGCATCACAATGATTTGTTTTCCTTCCCCCAGCGCTTCAACGGTGACCGCCCATTCCTTCAGGGCGATCCGGGTGTTGGCTCGACTCATCCCGATTCCTCCTCGTTCAATAATTGATCGAATCGATGGTACGCCGGAAAGCGTCCTCCGCACGACCTCTTTCCAAAAGCTGCTTCGCTTCTTTCAGGCCGGACTCATCAACCCGTTCGGCAAATGGCACCATTTCCGCAGCTTTTTGCGCCGCTTGCTCCCAGTTTTCCTCCATCGCATAAAAAAGGGCCCATTGGTGCAACGCATAACAAAGCCCCGGCCCCACCAATGCCACGGCGTCATGCTGCGGCATGGTGGCGAATTTCTCCCGCTCCCGGCCGGCAATCCCGGCTATCTTCTCCACCGCCTCCTGCTTCTGACCCGCCTGATAGAGATAATAAGCGAGGTAAACCTCCAAATGAACCCGGCTCATCATATAGCCCATCGTTTCAGGATACTGGGCCAGAGCCTCTTTCATTTTTTCGGCAGCCTGATTAAATCTTTGAGCCTCGGCATCCAGCTCTGCCATTTCCACGAGGCTGCGGACATAGGCAAAATGCTGATTCGGATTCTCATTCGGACCTTCTTCGGCGATCGATTGAAAAAGCTTATAAGCCAGGTCGGGCAAACCGGCACGGAGGCAAGTGACACCGACCAATAAGCGGTTATTCGGATGGGCAAAATCAAGAAAAGTATCTCTAGGCAAACGATGTTTTACAGCGGCTTCCGCTTCCCGTTTCAATTCCTCCATCACAATCTGATTCATCGCTGCTCCTCCAAAAGCGAATCTTGTTCTCCATTATTAGCATGACTTCTCTTTTCATCCTTGTCAAACAACCTTTTGGACAAATATTTACTCATTCCGGACATAAGATAAATGGAAAGGGAATGCTTGCGCTTTCGCCCGGGGGTGCCTCCGAGTAGACGGATCAAACAAAGGGCGTTATGATTAAGAAGTTATCATCACACTTTATTTGCAGAAAGGGTCCAACTTACCATGTGGTTTATCCTGGCACTCATCAGTTCAGTCACCTTTGGGCTGGCCGGTTTTATGATGAAGGCGAGTTCGGCACAGCGCGGCTCCACCAACCACCTTTTGTGGGGACTTTACTGCACGGGTACACTTGGCTTTCTTTGGTGGATGGTTTATACCGGAGCCGTTTCCTTCTCCCTGAAAACAATCCTGGCCGGAATCGTGATCGGATGGGGGTCAGCATGGGGGAACCTGCTGTTTATGAAAGCACTGGAGACAGGCCCTGCCAGCCTCACATCTCCGCTGGTCAATGTCAACATCGTACTCACAGTGGCCATGTCTCTCTTGCTCTACGGAGAAGAACTCAGTCTTTATGAATCGGCCGGGGTTTTGCTGCTCATCGCAGCCGTTTCCATTTTACCGATTGATCCGAATGAATCGCTCCGGATTCGCAACATCCGCTGGTATGCTCTCGTCCTGATGGCAACGGTGCTTTTCTTTTTGCGCAATGGCGGACTGAAAATAACGGAAGAGTGGCACCTGCCAAATGCGGCCGTCCTGTTTGTCAGCTATGCCTTCGGGCTGGTCTGGTTTACTGCGGAGATTTTTCGCAAACGGTCCGCTTTGGACAAACCGGCGGTAAGAACAGGGCTGCGCTGGGGATTGATGTCCGGTATTTTTTCCTTTGCCGGAATGCAAGTGTATGCGATTGCCCTTGAATCGGGTCCGGCCAGCATCGTCGCGCCGATCTTTGCCACCAACAGCCTTGTGGTCGCCCTGCTCTCCATTTTGGTCTTTCGCGAACGTTTGTCGACCGTTCAAATCCTTACCCTGATCCTCTTATTCGTCGGACTTATTTTGATCCGGATCGGTTAATGCGAAAGGAGGCTTCACCGTGGGAAAATTGGCGCCTGCATTTGCCCTGCCCGACCTGACCGGGCGAATCCATCGCTTATCCGACTATGCGGGAAAAGCGATTTGGCTGGAATTTTGGGTTACCTGGTGCGCATCCTGCCAAGAAACCTTGCCTCAGAAAGATATCCTCTATCGAACGATGAATCATCCGGGACTCGTATTTCTCACCATTCACGTTTCGGGAAGAGAAAGCAATCCGGACCGCGTCTTTTCCTTTATGGAGCAAAACGGTTTTCAGTTTCCCGTCTTGCGCGACAATGGACGAGAAACGTATGACGCATACGGTTTGCAATCGGTTCCCAGCAGCGTCCTGATTAACAACAAGGGAGAAATCCATGGAATTTTCGATGAAACCGTCCCGTTCACGTCGGTAATCAAGGAGATTGGCAACATTTTACCCGCACCTTAAACCTTGGTTTGACAGGATGGATGAATATGAACTGGTTTGAAGCGGCCATACTCGGGATCATCCAGGGGCTGACCGAATTTTTGCCGATCAGCAGCACCGGCCATCTCTACTTGGGCCGTCATCTCTTTGGTCTGGATGAGGCCGGCCTGTTTCTCGATACCATGCTACATCTGGGAACGCTGATCGCCGTGATTCTCATCTACCGGCGGGAAATCGTGATGATGATCCGCCGGCCGCTCTCCCGTCTCAGTTTGTTGGTGGTCGTCGGAACGATCCCGACCGCTTTTATCGGGCTTATGTTTGAAGATTGGTTTGAAAAGATAGCCCAAACCGGAATGACGATCGGTTGGGAATTTTTGGCGACCGGTCTCCTGTTGTGGATGGCCGATACATTTAAGGATAAAGGGAAGAAGAGCCTGGAGGAGATCAGTTTCGGAGATGCCTTTCTCATCGGTTTGTTTCAAGGGGCGGCCATCATGCCCGCTTTATCCCGGTCCGGCTTGACGATTGCCGCGGCTCTCTTTCGCCGGATTGACAAAGCGGCCGCCGCCTATTTCTCATTCCTTTTATCCATTCCCTCGATCGCCGGCGCTGTGATCCTGCAGGGCAAAAAATTGATGGAAGGCGGAACGGAAGTGTTGCCGCTGAGCGCTTTGATGATCGGCACGGCCTGCTCGGCCATTTTCGGCTATCTCGCGGTTAAATGGATGATCTCACTCTTAAAAACAGGTTCCTTGAAAGGCTTCGCCATTTATGTCTTCATTTTGGGAATGGTCATCTTATCCGCTCAATTTACCGGAACATTTTGATATTTGCGAATAAATGCATTTCCCAATCACACTTAATGGAGGGAGAGCATTGCCAAGCCTAGGAAGCAATCCTGTGCTTGTTTTGTTGGAAAACCCGGTCGATCCTCTCAGCCGTTAGGGAGAGAAAACAACATGATCCGAGTTTCAGAATGTGATCGACTACCCTCCCTGCAAATGAAAAGAATTTTTACAAACATATATAAAAAACTGCCGGACTTTTGAGTCCGGCAGTCCAAGTCGTATTCCCTGAAAACTAAAGAGTGAGTAAGGCATGACCTGAGAAGTATCGGTTCATTTGCTCTGTGAAGAGCTCCTTAGAAAGGAGGTGATCCATCCC
>NZ_JAECVY010000009.1:0-119686 GCF_016055075.1 Thermoactinomyces sp. CICC 10522
TCCCAGGGGTGAACCCCAAGTACCATCGGCGCTGGAGGGCTTAACTTCCGTGTTCGGGATGGGAACGGGTGGATCCCCTCCGCTATCATCACCAGACAAGTAGTATATTATCATGGTTTTATATTCATTTCAAGAGGTTTTTCCAAAAAAATTCCCGGCAAAAAGTGAACAGCCGACAGAGCGATCGGCTGCATTTTTCGCCTATTTTACAAAGTAACCGACAACAAGGGCCATCACCATGAACACGATCGCGAAGACAGTGGTCAGTCTGATCAGCAACGCATCAAAACCACGCGCTTTCGCTTTGCCCATCAAGTGTTCGGCACCCCCGGCAATGGCTCCGGACAAACCCGCACTTTTGCTCGATTGCAGCAAAATCACAATGATCAGTGCGACGCAAAAAATTGCAAGGATTATTTTAGATGCAATTTCCACGATTAAACCTCCTTGCCCAGCTATTCACTGAATAGACTGTATCATATTGAACTGAGGTTTTCAACAAAGAAAAAGGGATCCCCGCCCGTGTTTGCGGAAAGATCCCCTTTTTTCATAAATTAGCCGCGCAGATTATAGAAAGCGCTGCGTCCCGGATATTGAGCCGTAAACCCGAGCTGATCCTCGATGCGCATCAGCTGGTTGTATTTGGCTACGCGGTCCGTCCGGGAAGGAGCCCCGGTTTTGATTTGACCGGCACCTGTCGCAACTGCGATGTCGGCAATGGTGGTATCCTCCGATTCACCGGAGCGGTGGGAGATGACGGCAGTGTAGCCGGCACGTTTGGCCATTTCGATCGCATCAAACGTTTCGGTCAGGGTTCCGATTTGGTTTACCTTGATGAGAATCGAGTTGCCGACTCCTTTTTCAATTCCGGAAGCAAGGCGTTCAGTGTTGGTGACAAAGAGGTCGTCACCGACGAGCTGCACTTTGTTTCCGAGGCGCTCGGTCAGTTGTTTCCAACCTTCCCAGTCATCTTCAGCCAAACCGTCTTCAATGGAGATGATCGGGTATTTTTGGATCAATTCTTCATAGAAGGCGATCATTTCTTCAGAAGTACGGGTAATGCCTTCACCCGCAAAGTGGTATTTGCCGTCTTTAAAGATCTCCGTGGAAGCAACATCAAGCGCGAGCATAACGTCTTTTCCCGGTTGGTAACCGGCGCGTTCAATCGCGGTTACGATGGTGGCGAGGGCTTCTTCATTGGAATTCAAATTGGGAGCAAATCCGCCTTCGTCACCAACACCCGTCGCATAACCCTTTTCTTTGAGTACAGCTTTGAGGTTGTGAAAGATCTCCGAACCCATGCGGACCGCATCACGGATGTTTTCCGCGCCGACCGGCATGATCATGAATTCCTGGATATCGACGTTATTGTCGGCATGCGCCCCACCGTTCAAAATGTTCATCATCGGAACCGGGAGCACTTTGGAATTAAATCCGCCAAGGTAGGTGTACAACGGCAAGTCCAGAGCTTCAGCCGCAGCGCGGGCAACAGCCATCGAAACGCCCAAAATTGCATTGGCACCGAGGTTAGCTTTGTTCGGCGTACCATCCAGCTCGATCAACGCTTTGTCGATCGCGACCTGATCGAGTGCATCCATGCCGATCAACTGCGGAGCGATTACTTCATTCACATTGCGCACCGCATTTAACACGCCTTTGCCGAGATAGCGGCTTTTGTCCCCATCGCGCAGCTCAATCGCTTCGTGCGCACCGGTGGAAGCACCGGAAGGAACGATCGCGCGTCCCACTGCACCGGATTCGAGAATAACTTCAACTTCAACGGTCGGATTCCCGCGGGAATCCAATACTTCACGGCCATATACTTCAATAATCGTGGTCATGGTTCATTCCCTCTCTTTTTCTGTTATTTGGAGATAATCATGCTTTTCCCTGTCATTTCGTTCGGTTGTTCAATTCCAAGGAGATCGAGCATGGTCGGGGAAACATCGGCCAGGATGCCTTTTTCCCGGAGTTTAACCCCTTTTTTCGTCACAATGAACGGAACGGGGAAAGTCGTGTGAGCCGTATGCGGGCGGCCGTTTTCATCAATCACCATATCGGCATTGCCGTGGTCGGCGATAATGACGGCAACACCGCCTTTTTCCAGCACGAGATCGACCACTTTGCCAAGGCACTCATCCACTGCCTCAACCGCACGCACAGTCGGTTCCAGTTTTCCGGAATGGCCAACCATATCCGGGTTGGCGAAGTTCAGGATAATGGCATCGTGTTTCTCTGCCGCAATTTCCTTCAACAACGCATCGGTAACTTCATAGGCGCTCATTTCCGGTTTCAGATCATAGGTGGCCACTTTGGGAGAATTGATCAAAATCCGGTCTTCACCCGGAAACGGCTCTTCACGCCCGCCGCTGAAGAAAAAGGTCACATGCGGATATTTTTCCGTTTCGGCGATGCGCAGCTGTTTCAGATTGCTGTTTGCCACCACTTCCCCAAAAGTGTTTTTCAGGTCGGTGGACTTATAGGCAACATGCCCCTGAACCGCCACGCTGTATTCCGTCAAGCAGACAAAATAGAGGTCTTCCGGTCTGGACGGACCGCGGTCAAATTCCTCAAAATCATCGTTGGCAAAGGCAAGTGAAAGCTGGATCGCGCGGTCAGGACGGAAGTTAAAGAAGATGATCGAGTCATGGTCTTGAACGCGGCCAACCGCTTCCCCCTTGTCGTCAACCATCACGGCCGGCACCACAAACTCGTCAAAAACCTCTTCTTCGTAAGATTTTTTGATCGCTTCTACCGGATCGCGGAAATCAGGGCCTTCGCCGTAAACCATCGCGCGGTATGATTTGCCTGTGCGATCCCAGCGTTTATCCCGATCCATGGCATAATAGCGGCCATGCACGGAGGCAATTTGGCCCACACCGGTTTCTTTCATTTTTTCTTGCAATTGTTCAATGTACTTCACCGCGCTGTCGGGAGCAACGTCGCGGCCATCGAGAAAAGCGTGAACGTAGACATTTTTCACATTTTCCTTCGCCGCCAGCTCCAACAGGGCAAACAAATGGTCAATGTGACTGTGCACACCGCCGTCGGAAACAAGTCCGCAGAGGTGCAACGCACTTTGATTTTCCTTTACGTGTTTGATCGCTGCCAGGAATGTTTCATTTTTAAAGAAACTCCGGTCTTCGATCGATTTGCTCACGCGCGTCAGATCCTGGTAAACGATTCGTCCGGCGCCAATATTGAGGTGTCCCACTTCGGAGTTGCCCATTTGCCCTTCCGGCAAACCGACCGCGTTTCCACTCGCCTCCAGCGTGGCATGCGGAAACTCATTCCAATAGCGGTCGAAATTCGGTTTACGGGCCTGAGCCACCGCATTCCCCTCTTTATTTTCACGCAGGCCGAAACCATCAAGGATACACAAAAGCACGGGTTTTGGACGTTTCATCATTTTCACCTGCCACTACTTCGCTGCTTGTACCAATTGAATGAACGAACCGGCGTTCAGGCTGGCTCCTCCCACCAACGCGCCGTCAATGTTGGGCTGCTTGATAAAGGAATCGATATTTTCCGGTTTTACGCTTCCGCCATACTGGATGCGGACTTCATTGGCCACTTGTTGGTCAAACTGGTCGGCAACCGTTTTGCGGATAAAGCTGCATACTTCCTCGGCATCTTCCGCGGTGGACGCTTTTCCGGTGCCGATGGCCCAAACGGGTTCATAAGCGATAATCGTCTTTTTCATCTCATCGGAAGACAGCCCGGCGGACGCCGCTTTCACCTGCTTGCGAACCACTTCCTTCGTCTGGTCGTTTTCACGCTCTTCCAGCGTTTCGCCGACACAGACGATCGGGATGAGACCGCCGTTTAACGCCGCTTTTACCTTTTTATTCACGCTCTCATCCGTTTCCGCGAAATAGGCCCGACGCTCAGAATGGCCGATGATCACATAAGTGACCCCCGCCGCTTTCAACATCGGGACGCTCACTTCGCCCGTAAAAGCGCCTTGCTGCTCAAAATGAACATTTTGTGCTCCGACGCCGATCCCGGTCCCGGTGAGTTCTTCAACCAGAGCGGGCAAGGCCAGGAACGGAGCACAGATGACAGCCTCTACCTCTCCCGGAAGATCGGCCTGTTTCAGTTCAGCCGCAAAAGAGACTGCTTCCTCCGCTGTTTTGTGCATTTTCCAGTTTCCTGCGATCACGGGTTTACGCATCTCAGGCTTCCCCCTATTCTTTATCTTGAAGTGCCGCAACCCCCGGCAGTTCTTTTCCTTCCAGGAACTCCAGCGAAGCACCGCCGCCGGTGGAGATATGATCAACTTGATCGGCCAGGCCTGCTTTTTCGATGGCCGCCGCAGAATCCCCGCCGCCGATGATCGTATGAGCGTTTGATTCGGCCAGCGCTTTGGCCACTGCATTGGTTCCCGCGGCAAACTGGTCAAATTCAAATACACCCATCGGCCCGTTCCAGATCACCAGTTTTGAAGCCTTCACCACATCGGCAAACAGTTCCCGGGTTTTCGGACCGATATCGACAGCTTCCATGTCGGCCGGAATCTGGTCGATATCCACAATTTTAACGGTCTTCGGATTGGGGCCGAATTCGTCGACAACAACCACATCAACGGGCATGTAAAAACGAACGCCGTTGCGCTCCGCTTTTTTTATCATCTCTTTGGCCAGTTCCACTTTATTTTCTTCAAAGAGCGATTTTCCGATCTCATACCCCTTGGCGTAGGCAAAAGTATAAGATAAACCGCCGCCGATGATCAGGTTATCCACTTTATCGAGCAGATTTTCGATCACGCCGATTTTGTCCTTCACTTTTGCCCCGCCGACGATCGCCGTAAAGGGACGCTCCGGATTGGTCAAGGCACGGCTTAATGTTTCAATCTCTTTTTGCAGCAGGAAACCGGCGACCGCAGGGAGATAAGCGGCAATTCCCGCAGTGGAAGCATGTGCCCGGTGAGCGGCGCCAAATGCGTCATTCACATAGAGATCGGCCAAACGGGCAAATCCTTTTGCCAACTCAGGATCATTTTTCTCTTCTCCAGGATAAAAGCGGACATTTTCCAGCAGAAGCACATCTCCGTCTTTCATCTCGTTTACCCGGGCTTCAACGGCAGGCCCAACGGCTTCATCCACTTTAAGTACAGACTGACCCAGATATTTGGACAAGGCTTCGGCGACCGCGTTCAAACGCAGTTCCTCAACCACTTTTCCTTTAGGCCGGCCCAAATGGCTGGCCAAAATCACTTTGGCCCCGTGTTCAATTAAGTATTGGATCGTGGGCAGTGCCGCGCGAATCCGGGTATCGTCGGTGATTTTCCCTTCTTCCATGGGCACGTTGAAATCGACGCGGCAAAAGACGCGCTTGCCGCGAACGTCAACATCGCGCACAGATTTTTTATTCATGGGGCTTCCCTCCTTATGCTGAGAAAGAGGAGAGCAGCTCTCCTCTTCCCGATCTTCCAAACCGTTCATTAGTATAACATATTTGCAATTAGTATAACTTCATCCGATTATTTAATTTATGGATCAAAGTCCTTTACCGGCTATATAAGCGGCTAGATCAACAACACGGTTGGAATAGCCCCATTCGTTATCATACCAGGAAACGACTTTTACCATATTGCCTTCCATCACCATCGTGGACAAGGCATCGATGGTCGAGGAGTGGGAATTTCCGTTATAGTCGATGGATACGAGCGGCTCTTCAGAGTAAGCCAGAATACCTTTGAGTTCGCCTTCAGCAGCTTCACGGAGTGCACCGTTTACTTCTTCAACGGTGACTTCTTTGCTCAGTTCAGCCACCAAGTCCACAACGGATACGTTTTTGGTCGGAACGCGCATGGCCATTCCGTTTAATTTCCCTTTCAGTTCCGGCAATACGAGGGAAACCGCTTTGGCGGCACCGGTCGTTGTCGGAATGATCGATTCACCAGCAGCCCGGGCTCGGCGCAAATCTTTGTGCGGCAGGTCAAGAATTTGCTGGTCATTGGTATAGGCGTGAACGGTGGTCATCAAACCGCGCACAATCCCGAATTTTTCGTGCAATACTTTGGCAAACGGCGCAAGGCAGTTGGTGGTGCAGGAAGCGTTGGAAATCACTTGATGGCTGGCAGGATCATATTTTTCCTCGTTTACACCCATCACGATGGTAATGTCCTCACCTTTGGCCGGAGCGGAGATGATCACTTTTTTTGCTCCTCCAACCAGGTGTTTGGCTGCATCTTCACGGTTCGTAAAACGGCCGGTCGATTCAACAACGATCTCTGCGCCTTCTTCGGCCCATTTGATTTGTGCAGGGTCGCGTTCAGCCGTTACTTTTACTTCCCGGCCATTCACGCTGAAGCCATTTTCCGTAACCTTTACTTCTGCGTCCAATTTTCCGTGCACGGAATCATATTTCAAAAGATGAGCCAACGTTTTGGAGTCGGTCAAATCGTTTACGGCTACAACTTCCAATTCGGGATGGTTCAGCATAGCACGGAACACATTTCGACCGATACGGCCAAATCCGTTGATACCCACTTTTACTTTTGCCATTATCTCTTCCTCCTTAATGTCTTATCCGTAGTATCCACAGTTAAGGGTGGGATTCATTCTCACATGGCAATCGCATTTTGCAGAATTGCCCGTGCTGCTCCTTCATCTGTGATCAAGGTGTCCTGGGAAATGTGGGAGCAGATCGCGACAATCGCTTCCGCTTTGCTGGAACCTCCGGCCACGGCCACAGCTTTTTCCACCTGATCGAGTTCCTCCAGCTTCAGGCCCAGCGTTTTGATGCGATGAACGATCTCTCCGTCGCGGTTGAAGTAATAACCAAATGACTCGCCTACCGCTTTCGTCTCCTCCAGTTTTTTCAGGATTCCGGGATCCGATTTGCGCCGGAGCGCCATGGTTTTGGCATCGCCGATCCCGTAAATGACGATACGAGCCTTTTTCAGAGAGCTCAGTACCTCCTGAATGTGCGGTTCGCGGATCAAGGTTTGGTATACCTCGTCGCTTACCTGATCGGGCACATGCATCATACGGTATTTGCCACCCGTCCGTTTTGCCATCAGGGATGCGATGTAGTTCGCTTCCAGTTCCACCGCTTCCCCAACACCGCCGCGGGCAGGAACAAAAGTGGTCATTTTGAAGGCGGGAGTCGGCAACATCATTTCAGCCACCGCCAGCATGGTGCTTCCCCCGGAGACAGCGACAATCTGTTCTGGTTCCGCCTGCTCCTTCAGGTAACGGGCACCCGCTCTCCCGATCTCCTTCTTGGTCCAATCGGAGTCATCCGCATCGCCGGGAACGATGATGACTTCCTTCACACCCAGAAATGCCTTTAACTCCGCCTCCAATTGGTTCAGGCCAAACAGTTCCTTCATGAGCGGTTCCATGTCGGCGAGCAGCTCACTTCCCTTTTCCGTCAGTTTCATTCCGGTCGAATCGACAGAGAGCAGCCCTTGTGCCCGCAAAAAATCAGCTTCTCCGCGCAGCACTCTTTCCGTCATCTTCAAGGCAGCCGTCAAACTCCGCCGGCCGACCGGTTGCATCAACTGAACATGCCTGAGAATTTCATACCGTTTATGCATGACCTGAAGCAGATCCGGCAACAATTGCTTCTGAAGGTTTAAGATTTTATCCATTTCATCCCCCACCACAAGGGACTTCATACGTCCCGCGTAGGACAAAATCGTCCCGACCCGTTCAAAAAAAATCCCCGTTTCGGGATCAACTTCATTTTATCGCAAAGGTGTTTTTCTTGACAAGCCGTCTTTCCATTTTTATTGAAAATTCAAAGAAAACGCTTACGCCGGGCCGAGGAGACAATCCCCATTTCATCCCGGTATTTGGCGACCGTTCGCCGTGAAATCCGAATTCCTTCTCCGCAGAGCAGATCAGCAATTTTTTGGTCTGATAAAGGATCTTTTTTATCTTCCCCCGAAATGAACTGTTTTATTTTTTTCTTCACTGTCTCCTGTGACAGGTTCTCTCCCGATTTCGTTGCCAGACCGGAAGGGAAAAAATAGCGAAACGGAAACAGTCCTTTTGGCGTTTGCATATATTTGTGCTGGGTGGCCCGGCTCACCGTCGATTCGTGCAGACCGACTTCTTCAGCAATGGTTTTCAGTGTGAGCGGTTTTAAATAATCCACGCCTTTTTCAAAAAACTCCTTTTGCCTGGTCACAATCGCTTCGGCAACCCGAAAGACGGTATCCCGGCGCTGCTCGATGCCCTTGATGAGCCACAGAGCGGACTGCAGCCAATTTTTCAGATACTGCTCCACTTCTTCGCCGATCTGTCCTCTGCTGCGGATCAGCTGCTGGTAGTAATGGTTTACCGTCAGCTGAGGCGTATCGCTCTCATTCATCACGACAACGTATTCATCATTCACTTTCTCTACATAAACATCCGGATATACGTATTGGGTGGGTGCGCCGGTATCATATCCCCTTCCCGGGCGGGGATTGCACTTTTTAATCTCATCAACAGCCGCTTGCAGTTCTTCCATCCCTGCTCCGAGAGCCTGTTCCATCTTGCGCCATTTGCCATCCGCAACATCTTCGAGATGGTGACGGGCAATCTCAATCGCCAGTGGATTGGGATGATCCATCCTTTTCAATTGAATTTCCAGACACTCTGACAGCGAACGCGCCCCGACACCGGCCGGTTCCATCGCCTGGATGACCTCCAGACACTCTTCAAACCGCTTTTCACTTATATGAAAGCGCTTACAGACATGGACGGCATCCACGTCAAGATAACCTCTTTCATCCAAATTATAAATAAGATAATGACAAATTTTCCGTTTTGCCGGCGTCAGATCAAACTCGAACAGCTGTGCCTCCAGCTCTTCAGCAAGCGTTCCGCTCCCTGCTGCATAAGGTTCAAAGACGGATTCCTTTTGCTCTTGCCGATAGCCTCCCCTGCGGCGGGAAACCGGCATCTCCTGAAGGTAATTCAGCCATTTATCCAAATTCAGGCGTTCCGCTTCCAGATCCGGCAACTCCAGCACCGGGTTTTCCGTCATCTGTTCAATGATGTACTGCCATAAATCGCTTGCGGAGAATTGCAATATTTGAATGGCCTGACGCAATTCCGGCGTCATCACCATCTTCATCCTTTGCTCCTGATAAAGACCATAACCCATCTGTATAGCCATTCTTTTCACCTCCGCCCCTTCTGTTGATCGCTCCCGGATTATGGATGACGAAAAACGGTTTCCAATAATATTATAATCGGGTCAGCCGCACCAAACCGCAGCATTGGAATACATGCCTCTCTCTTTTTATCAACATGTAAACTTCCTTTTTCTTCACTTAATCAATTATATTTTAACATAAGAAAGCCTGGTACTTTTTACTCTTTTTTGCCAGTACAAAGACCTGAAATTCAATTAAAAAAATCCTTGCCCCGGTTCATTCACTGTGTTATAATGACTTTCGTCAGCTTAATATTTCATTATGCGCCTATAGCTCAGGGGATAGAGCGCTGGTCTCCGGAACCAGGTGCCCAGGTTCGAATCCTGGTAGGCGCGCCAAAATACTGAAAACCACCACTTCCTTTGCTTTGGAAATGGTGGTTTTTTGTCGTCCGTGCTCCGGTCTAAGAAGAAACTGTCTGAAACCCCGCTGAGATGGCACGCTTTGTAAACTCATTAAGAGGTCCATGCGGCACATCATCCTTTACGGAAACCCACTGATAATCGGAATGATCTTCACTCAGCCGGATCAGAGACGGGTCACTCAGGAGCCGGACCAGAAAGACGATCTCAACCAGGTGCTGATTCGTGTATTCGGAAACGTAAGAAAAGATCTGATAGGGCCGGACAATCTCCACATCCATATTCACTTCTTCGCGAAACTCCCGTTTCAACGCCTCCTCCGGATCTTCGCCGAAATCCACCTTTCCTCCGGGCAATTCATAGAAACCGGGCATGGTCAATTCCGTCAAAGACCGCTGAATGAGGAGCGTTTTTCCCTGATGATAAAGAAAGCCCCGGCAAATGATTTTTTGCTCCATTTCAACCTCCTGCAACCTCATTGCGCAAGCCCGCCTCTTTTTCAATCGGGCTGCCTTTTTCCGGATGAATGCGATTTAAGGAAAATGTTGTCATGCCGGACCATCAACGCCGAAATGCTTTCCGCGAAACAGGGCAGGAACGCCGCCCTTCCTGCGCCGCTCCCCATCTTTAGGGCGTTGACAATCGTTACGTCAACCGATTTACACATCCATTTTAGCAAATCTTCCCACCCGGTTTAAGCAACTCTGCAAAAGGTTTATCCTTTCCCGCTAAAGGTAAAGATACAGAGGCAGTCTTTTTCAAACAGGATTGATTTGACCTTTTTTGACCTTTAGGGTATGATAATAACAGGAACTGTTGTTGAAGTCAGCTACTCGGATAGAGAGAAAGGAGGGGGAGGGTGCCGTTGAAAACTTTTTCAGGCACCCGCAACCATGAACTTGATTCCGATGGTCGTTGAACAGACAAACCGAGGAGAACGTTCATACGACATCTATTCCCGCCTGCTGAAAGACCGGATTATCTTGCTGGGCAGCCCGGTCACAGATGAAGTGGCCAATACCATTGTGGCACAGCTTTTGTTTTTGGCTGCAGAAGACCCGGAAAAAGACATTCATCTCTATATTAATTCCCCGGGCGGCTCGATCACGGCGGGGATGGCGATTTTCGATACCATGCAGTTCGTCAAACCGGATGTTTCCACGATTTGTATCGGGATGGCCGCTTCGATGGGAGCATTTCTGCTCGCTGCCGGAGCCAAGGGCAAACGCTTTGCTCTTCCCAACAGCGAAGTGATGATTCACCAGCCGCTCGGCGGTGCCCAAGGTCAGGCGTCCGACATTGAAATCCGGGCCAAACGCATTTTGCGCACGCGTGAGCATCTCAACAAACTGCTGTCTGAATTTACCGGCCAACCGCTGGAAAAAATCGAACAAGATACAGACCGTGACTACTTCATGAGCGCGCAAGAGGCCCTGAACTACGGCTTGATTGACAAAGTGCTGACCAGCACGAAAAAGAAATAACTCTCTCCAGGAGACACGGGTTCCAGGTCTGATCGCCGGAACCCGTTTTTACTATGTAAACCGGTATATTCCGCGGATGTCCATTGCAGGGGCAGGTCGCGGTGTCCCCTGCTTGACCAACGGCCAAATGCCAATGATTGTTAAAAAGGAATATCACCCTGTTATAAAAAGAAGGAATTTTTCAAAATCTAGAGATGAAAGCTCCCCACCCATTGACCTGGCAACGGATCGGACAATGGGATTTGGAGCCATGAACCATGGAATTTCCGGTTGCTCGGTTTTCCCGCGGTCCGGTCACTGCGGTATCCGCCCTTTCCGATCGGTGCTTCTCCTATTCCTGATGCAGCCATTCATCCGGTTTGATGATTTTGATATGCACCGGATTGATCGGGGCTGCCGAACGTAAGCGTTTTTGAATGAGATCGACGAGATCATGATAGCGCGAGCGCGGAAAATCCCCTTCAGGAACAATGTACATCATGATTTTCTCGCCGTTATACTCCATCCTTACATCCCGCACACCCGGAACACTGAGCGCCACTTGTTTCATTTTGCTTTCCGGGTAGCCCATATGGGTGTAAGAATGGGAATCTTTGTCCAATCCCGTTTGGTCTTCTGTTTTTTCAAATCGTTGGCAAGCGGTGAAAAAGCAGGCCAGAAACAGCGACAACCCGAACAGAAAAATGCGTTTCATCTCAGGCACACCTCCGTGCCATTATTGTTAATCCGGCCCGGCAAATTATACATGAAAATGAAAAAGCCGAAGCGTTTTTCGCTTCAGCCCGCTTATCTCAGAACCGACTTGCCCGGTCCGTAATCATCCGACTTCAACAGCAACTCTGTCATCACCAAACTCCACATTAAGACGAGTTCAAAAACCGAGCCAATCGCCGGGTTATCCACCGCACAGGCAAAACCGACACCCACAACTGCGATAACAATCCCTGCGAGCAAAACGGGCCAGCGCAACCGCCGCCACAAGAAAAAAGCTGCAACCACCAGCGGCAGAAGCGCCAGGATGGTGGAGTACGGAAAATAATTTTTCGAGGGAAAATACTGGATCACCCCATGGATTCTGACCGGCTCCAAGTTAATCCATAATATATTGGTAAAAATCCCGAGCACTGTCAACAAAAACGTATACAAATGTGTAAAGACCTGAACAATTAAATATTCCGACCATTCGACCTGAATCCGGCGCAAAATATCCAGGGAGACAAAAACAAGAGTGGGCGTTAACAAGACATCGAACAAATAGCGAAACAAGCTGAGCATCTCCAGCAAATCCCCTTCACCGAAAAGGTTGCCCACCGACAGTACCGCATGATCGTAAATGAACGTCAAAATCAGGAATAAAATCCAGGATGTTCCCCAAAACGAGGATTCACGAAAAAAACGAAAACTCCACACAAACAACACGAGATACAAAATCGTAATCAAAGGGTAAAGGAACGTATCCATTTTTTCCTCCAAACGGAATGCTCATCAGTTTCCCTGTTCCATACCTTTTCTTTTATCTTATAAAATAATCGGGATCAAGTTCCGCCTAAATTGTGACACGTTTGATACGATTTTCCGCCCTGAAGAAGACAGCGGCGGACCAACCCCATCTTTTTTTGCATGGGGATGCCGCCGCCTGATGCACTACATTATTCCGGTTTGCTTACGATCTCCGCCAATTTATTCACAGCTGCTTCTTCATCCGAGCCATCTGCCACAATGGTAATCTCCGCACCCCGGGACACGGCCAGACTCATAATGCCCATAATGCTTTTGGCATTCACTTTTTTCGTTCCTTTTACAACAAAAATTTCGGAAGTAAATTTGTTTGCTTCCTGCACAAACAACGCTGCCGGGCGCGCGTGTAATCCTGTTTCCAATTCAACGATGACTTTTTTTTCTACCATAGAAATCCTCCTAACCTAACCATTTGACGATTGCCGCAATTTCCGGGCCATCTCGTCCAATTTGCGCAAGCGGTGATTAATGGCAGATTTGCTCACTTTTCCGCTCGGCAGTACCTGCCCCAACTCCGCCAAATTCATTTCCGGGTATTTCAGCCTGGTTTCCGCCACCTCTCTCAAGCGGGCGGGCAGCTGATCCAAGCCGATCTCCCGATCGATCAGATGAATATTTTCGATTTGGCGCATGGCTGCCTGGATCGTTTTATTCAGGTTCGCCGTTTCACAATTGACCAGACGATTGACGGAGTTACGCATATCTTTCATAATACGCGCATCTTCAAATTTCAGCAGGGAAGGATGAGCCCCGATAATATTCAAAAATTCCCCGATTTTATCTCCTTCTTTAATGTACACCACAAACCCTTTTTTACGCTCAATGATTTTCGCATGCAAATGAAATTCATTCATCAGTTTGCACAATGCTTCGCTATGATCATCATAAGTCGAGACAATTTCCAGATGATAGGAAGCACTGTCCGGATTATTCACCGATCCTGCGGCCAAAAAAGCCCCGCGCAAGTATGCCCGTTTGCAACAAGGCTTTTGCAGGATCGCGGGCGAAATCCCCTCTGTCTGCTCCCATGTCCCCCGTTTAAAAATGCCCAGGTTGTATAATACTTCTCCTGCCTGCCGGGATAAGCGGATCATGTAAACATTGTTCTTTTTCAAGCGCACTTTTCGGCGCACCAGCACCTCCGGCTGGATCTGATAAAGGGTTTTTATCAACGAAAAAATATATCGGGCCGTTGAGGGATTCTCAGTCGTAATATCCAGCATAAATGCCTTTTTCTGCAGCTGCACCGCTCCGTTCATTCGCACCAACGCGGACAGAATGGCCCGTTTGCAGCAAGGTTTTGCGTCAAGTTGGGTCAACTCTTTTTTTATGTTTGAGGTAAACGACATTTGGCATCCCCTTCTTTACCCGCTATGCCGTTTCTGCATGCGCTCGTCAATCAGCCTTTCGATATGGCTGCTGATCCGCTCAGCATCGTGACGCACAACAGAACGATATAGCAACAGGTTATCCGCGATCACGCGGCAACCCATCTCCTGAATCCGGTCAATATCAGGAAGAACCATCTTTTGCCCTTTTTCCGCGTATTTTTCCTGAATGGTAGGGGGCGGAACCTCGTTATTGATGATGGCGACATCAAACAACGGCTTTTCCACATGATCATAAATCGCTTTGATATGATCACTCGCCGTAAAATGATCGGTCTCTCCGGGCTGGGTCATCACATTGCAAACGAAAATCCGGCAGGCGTTGGCAGCGTAAATCGTCTCGCTCATCCCCTTGACCAGCAAATTGGGCAAAATGCTGGTATAAAGGCTGCCCGGACCGATTACGATCGCGTCTGCTTCCTGGATCGCCCGAATCGCCTCTTCCAGCGGCCTCGGTTCCGGGGGATTGAGAAAAACGCGTTTAATTCTTTTCCCGGTTTGCGGGATTTGCGATTCGCCTTTAATGATGGAGCCGTCGGTCATTTCAGCCATCAGGACAACATCTTGCTCGCTGGCCGGAAGCACCCGTCCGCGGACAGCCAAAACGCGGCTCATCTCTTGAACGGCGTGGGTGAAATCACCCGTAATCTCTTTCATCGCTGCGATCATCAAATTCCCGAGCGTATGCCCGGCCAAGCCTTCCCCGCTGGTAAAACGATACTGGAGTACCCGCTCCAACAGCGGTTCGGTATCCGCCAGAGCAATCAGCACATTGCGAATATCCCCGGGCGGCGGCATTTGCAAATCATTGCGCAACCGGCCTGAACTGCCGCCGTCATCAGCAACGGTCACAATCGCCGTAATCTCGATCGGCAATTTTTTCAATCCGCGCAGGATGACGGACAATCCTGTCCCGCCACCAATGCAGACAATCCGCGGTTTCCTGTCCCGGTTTTCTTTCAATCTTTTTTTCGTTGCCAATGTTATCCGCCTTTCCTGATGTCTCGATGTGCCACACGACAACGTTCATAATCCTTGAATTCGCCATAAAGGTACTCAGCAATCGCCACCGATCGGTGCTTGCCGCCCGTGCAGCCGATCCCGATCACAAGTTGCGCTTTTCCCTCACGGACATACTGCGGAATCAAGAACCGCAACATGTCAACCAATTTATCGAGGAACTGTTTCGTTTCCGCCCATTTCATCACATATTCAGCGACATCCTGATCTTTGCCTGTTTGCGGACGAAGCGAGTCAACATAGTGCGGGTTGGGCAGAAAACGAACATCGAAGACCAAATCAGCATCGATCGGAATCCCGTGTTTAAAGCCAAACGATTGAAACGTAACCGCCATCCCGGCATCATCCCGCCGGGCAAACAACGTGGCTATTTTCTCTTTCAGCTGGGCAGGTTTCATCATGCCCGTATCAATGATATGGTTAGCCCGTCCTTTAATCTCCTCAAGCAATTTGCGCTCTTGCATGATCCCGTCAAGGGGAGTCCCATCAGGAGAAAGCGGATGCCTGCGTCTGGTTTCCTTATACCGGCGCACCAGGGTCTGGTCATCAGCATCCAGATACAGAATCTGATAGTGAATGTCATGCCGTTTCTCCAATTGATCAAGCGATTCAAAAAGAGAAGCAAAAAATTCCTGGCCCCTCAAGTCGATGACCAGGGCGACTTTGCGATATTTGCCATTGGACTCCTCAAGCAGTTCGGCAAACTTGGGAAGCAGGATGGGCGGAAGGTTATCGACACAAAAAAATCCATGGTCTTCAAGGCTTTGCATCGCAACTGTTTTTCCAGCTCCGGACATTCCAGTGATGACGACTAATGTGAGTTCTTTTGCTTTTTCCATGCCATCACCTCGAATCCATTTTTTATATTATACCTTATTTGCGCCCGCGTGCTAAAAGTCCGGCCGCTCCGATGAATCCGGCCCGGTTCCCCAGCTTCGCCAGAACAATCTCGACCCCCTGTTTCACGTTGTCCTGCGCCTCTTTTTCATATGCTTCCCTGAGCGGGTTTAAGAGCACATCGCCCGCTTTTGCAACTCCTCCGCCGATGATAAAGCGGGACGGATTAAGCACCAGGGATAAAACGGCCAAAGTGCGGGCCAGCGCATCGATCGCCTTCGCCACGATTTCGGAAGCCACCGGATCGCCTTTCGCACAGGCGGAGAAGATTTCACGCGCGGAAAGGGACTCTGCCGTTAAAACCGTTTCCCTTCCCTGATCGATCGCTTCCCGGGCCATGCGTACCAGCGCAGTGGCGGAAGCAACCGTTTCCAGGCAACCGATTTGCCCGCAGTTGCACCGAACCCCCTCACGATCCACCTGAATGTGGCCCACTTCACCGGCAAAACCGTTCATGCCATGAAGCAGATGCCCTTCCGCAATCACCCCTCCGCCGACTCCGGTTCCCAGGGTAATGCAGACGAGATCGTCCACGCCTTTACCGGCGCCCTGCCATGCTTCTCCCAATGCCGCAACATTGGCATCATTGTCGATGGAGACCGGAACTTGCCAGGCCTGTTCCAGTTTCTCCTTAATCGGCACATTTCGCCAACCGAGATTTGTTAAATATTTCACAACCCCGTTTGGAATATCCAAAAATCCGGGCAGCCCGACACCGACACCGCCGATTTGATTCCAAGAGATCCCTGCACCATCCGCCAGTTGCTTCGCGTCCTCCACCATGCGCGCAATCACGCCGTCCGGGCCATCCTCTTTCTGCGTCAGATGTTCCGCCTCTGCCAAAACTTCTCCGGATTCCGACATCAGGCCCATTTTCATGCTGGTACCGCCTACATCAATCCCGATATAATATTTTCTCATAGCTGCACCTCAACCTTTGATGTCTCCGTTTTCATTTCTGAAACTAAGCATATCATGCGCATCAGACGCATACAATGCCTAAGAACAGATTCCTGTCCTTTCGGTACATCCCGGAGGGGGGAAGGCATGCCCCCAAGCTCTGACATTTGATGGCTCTTCCACAAAAAAGAAAGGACTGCCGGCTTCGATCAGCCAGCAGCCCGCCCCTTCACCCGATCAAGGCTTATTCTTTCGTTTCGCTGTATTCCTCCAAGAAAGCTTCAATCTGCTCTTTTGTCTTCGCGTAACGACTCGGCAGGCGTCCCACTTCTTTCCCGTCTTTAAATACGATAAAAGTGGGAATTCCTTTTACATTATATTCTTCGGCGATCGTGCGCGATTCATCGACATCCAGCTCGCCAAATTCAAATTGGCTGGCAAACTTGGCAGCGATGCCGGGCATGTCGGGAGCCACCCGTTTGCAATCGACACACCAGTCGGCGCTGAACTCGACAACCTTATTTCCTGTATTGATAAACGAATCAAAACGATCTTTATCCAGTTTTTTCATCAGGACGTTTGCCTCCTTTTAGGAAAAACACTTTTTCGCCATCGGTTCCAAGATTTTCGCATGGCGGGAAACCGTCGACAGCGAAACCTGATATTTTTCCGCCACTTCTTTTTGCGTCAGGGCAAAGCCATGGTATTTGGCCGCCAGGTATTCAAGAGCGGCCGCCCACCCCTCCACTTTGCGCACAGTAGTCACCTGCTCGGGAGAGTGGGTCATCCATGCTGCCCACAAGCGCTCAATCGCCTCTTGCAACTGGCGGGAGCGCCCGGGTATGTTCTCCAGACAGCAATGGAGCACTTCCTGCCATTTCCCCCGCTCGGCCGGCTCCTTTTCATTCTTGCGCCCCGAAGTGGCTGCCTCGATCTGGCGCAGGAGAAATAAAGCCACTTCCCGCAGATCTTGGTCTTCATCCTGTTCAATAAACGATTTCAACAAACTTCTGACCTCGTCATCCGCAATCCAGCCGAGCAGACGCAATACATGCAATTTGGTCTCACGGTCTCCTCGGCCGAGCGCCCAGAAAAAAGAGGAGCGGATCAGCGGATTTGTTTTGATCTGCTGCAATAACTCGCTGCTGTCATTGCCGGATTCAAAGCGCAGGAACTGCTCTTCAAACGGCAGCTGATAGTGATAGTACACCTTTGGAATCTCTTCCATTTGCAGCCACTCATCCATATGCTCCAGGTAGAAAACAGGAACCTCGGACTCAGAATGAATGGCCGCCGCTTTTTTCCAGAAATACCGGGCGCGCTCATAACGGCCGGAGTTCCATGCCGCCACGGCCGCATAGTGATAAAGGCTCGGTTCATGCACTCCATCCAGCTTGATTAGGCGCACGAACAGCTCGTAAGCGACGTGATGTTCGCCCAAAATCCCGAGTGTGGTCGCCAATTTGTAAGTATGTTCCTGATGAAACGGGACCAGTTTTTTGAGCATCTCAATAATGCCCTCGTTTTTTTCCGTCTCGCCGGTATGATGGCTGAGAACAGCCAGATTGCACAGGGCATGCAAATTGTTGGGATCGATTTTAAGTACCTGTTCAATCAGGTTCATCGCTTC
This sequence comes from Thermoactinomyces sp. CICC 10522, assembly GCF_016055075.1. Taxonomy (NCBI): domain Bacteria; kingdom Bacillati; phylum Bacillota; class Bacilli; order Caryophanales; family Thermoactinomycetaceae; genus Thermoactinomyces; species Thermoactinomyces sp. CICC 10522. Next base: position 18,357 of record NZ_JAECVY010000009.1, read on the forward strand.
CTGCAATTCCCCTGTATAGTAGTAGGCCAAAGCCAGATTGTTGCGGGCCGCCAGAAATTCCGGATGCTCCTCGATGATTTCCCGCAAGAGCCTGATCGCTTGCAGAAAGCGCCCTTCCTCCAAGTAGGCCCTTGCTTCTTCATGCTTCATCATGTACGGAGGGAGCCCGGCCGGAACCACTTCTTTCGGCGGACGTCCCATCTCTTCGGCCAACATGTACAGCATATCTTCCGCTTCTTCCGCATACTCTCCGCTTGGATCCATGGTCAAATATTCGAGCAGGTAATCTTCGGCCAGCTCCAAGTCTCCCATATTGGCCGCATTATTCGCCATGTAAAAGAGACATTCGTACAATCCCGGATCAACTTCATCCAACACTTTCCCCAGTACTTCGTTTGACTCCTCGAAGCGCCCCAATTCCGACAAGATCCCCGCCAGATTGCAGTAGTTGACAGGATTGTCAGGCTCGAGTTCCATTGCCAGACGAAAATATTTCACCGCTTTATCATATCGGTGGCGGTCAAGCGAGCGAACGGCGCGTTCAAAGAAAAATCCCGCATCCATCCGCAAACGAACAATTTTTTCATTTTTATTATTTATGCCAACCTGAGTCTTTTTCATCTTGAGTCCCCCTCACCCAGCAACACGTTTCCGAGCTGTGGTGCGGTCCGTTTTAATGATGAACTTCTCTTTCGCTTAAAAACTTTGAGATACTATTTTATCCATATTATAACCTAAGTAAATGGGGAATGGGAAAAAGCAAAATGAAAAAAAGATCGCCAATCCTGACGATCTCTTGAACAAAGTGGCATCTGATTCAGTTCTCCCCGTGTGATTTGCCGTTTTTCACATTGCGTTCTTCCAGTTCACGCAAAACCTCGTCCAACGGCAGTTTTTGCTCCCGGAGCAGGACGAGCAGATGATAAAGCAAGTCCGCCGTTTCATGGCGCAACTCATCCGCCGAGCGGTTTTTGGCGGCGATGATCACTTCGGCCGACTCTTCTCCCACCTTTTTCAATATTTTATCCAGCCCTTTTGTAAACAGGTAAGTGGTGTAGGAACCTTCCGGGCGCTCAGCCTCGCGGCGGGCCACGACCGATTCCAACCAGTTGATCACGGAGAAGCGGTCAGGTGCAGCCGTAACTGCCTTGTCAAAACAGCTGTAGGTTCCCCGATGGCAAGCGGGCCCCATGGGAATAACTTGCACCAGAATCGCATCGCCGTCGCAATCATAATGGATAGCCGTAACCTTCTGCACATTCCCGGACGTTTCCCCTTTATGCCAAAGTTTTCTGCGGGAACGGCTGTATAACCATGTTTCTTCTTTGCTGATCGTGAGAGAAAGCGCTTCTTGATTCATATAGGCTAGGGTGAGCACTTCTTTGCTGACTGCATCCTGGATAATCGCCGGAACAAGGCCGTTTTCATCAAATTTTACTTTTGCGGGGTCAAAGGTGACATTCAACGCACTTCCACTCCTTTAGCTCGCAGGTGCTCTTTCACGCTGGCAATCGAAACTTCTCCAAAATGAAAAATAGAGGCAGCCAATGCGGCTGAGGCAGCAGTTTGCTCAAATACTTCGGCAAAATGCTGCTCATTTCCGGCACCGCCCGAAGCGATGACGGGAATGTTTATTTCCCGGGAAATTTCCCGGGTCAGCGGCAGATCAAAGCCGTTTTTCTGACCGTCCTGATCCATGCTGGTGAGCAAAATCTCGCCCGCTCCCCGATCCACCGCCTCTTTTGCCCAGTCCAAAGCCCGTTTGCCGGTGTGGTTTCGCCCTCCGTGCGTATAGACAAACCAATCCCCGGCATCCGGATCGTATTTGGCATCGATCGCCACCACGATACACTGGCTGCCAAATCTCCTTGCTCCTTCTTCAATCAGTTCGGGATTTAAGATTGCCGAGGTATTGATGGAAACCTTATCCGCACCTGCGCGCAGAATCTCAAACATGTCCTCCACACTCCCGATCCCGCCGCCGACGGTGAAAGGAATGCTCAGCTCCCCTGCCGCCCTTCTCACAACATCGCGCATCGTCTTACGCCCTTCATGGGAAGCTGAAATATCGAGAAAAACCAGCTCATCGGCCCGCTGGCGATCATATTCGGCCGCAAGCTCCACCGGATCGCCGGCATCGCGCAGGTTGACGAAGGAAACACCTTTCACCACGCGCCCGTCTTTTACGTCCAGACAAGGGATAATTCGTTTGGTAATCATTGATTCCTCACCCCGGCCACTTCACGCATCGCCTCCCCGAGCCTGATCGCGCCGGTGTACAGCGCTTTTCCGATGATCGCCCCTTGAACTCCTTCCCTTTCTGCCTTTGCCAATTCCTTCAAATCGTCAATTGATTTGACTCCACCCGAAGCGATCACCTGTTTTTTACACGCGCGGGCCAAATCGCGGACCGCTTGCACATTGGCACCTGACAGCGTGCCATCACGGGAAATATCGGTAAAAACAAACGTTTCCGCCCCCAACTGCACCATCTCCGCAGCCAGCTCCTCAGCGGACACTTCCGAAGTATCCAACCAGCCGTGGGTGGCCACTTTGCCATTGCGGGCATCAATGCCGATCGCAATCCGGCGGCCATGTGATTTCAGCGCCTCTTTCACAAAAGCCGGGTCATCCAGAGCAGCCGAGCCGATGACCACACGGCTCACCCCCGCTTCGAGCAAGCGTTCCAGGCGCTTGTGATCGCGCACTCCGCCTCCCACTTGAACGGGAACTTCAACCAACCGGGTTAATTCTTCAATCAATCGGTAGTTGGCCGATTCTCCGGAACGGGCCGCATCCAGATCGACCACATGCAGCCACTCCGCTCCCTGCCTGATCCAGGTTTGCGCCACCTGCAGCGGATCTTCCCCGTACACCGTTTCCCTGTCGTAATCTCCTTGTGTCAGCCGCACGCATCTGCCACCGCGAATATCAATGGCAGGGTATAATTGAAAGTTCATGTTACACTCCCACCTTCGTCTCTGTTAAGAGCACAAATCGCTCCAGCAATTTCCTGCCCAGCTCTCCGCTCTTCTCAGGATGAAACTGCATGCCGTAAATATTGTTCCGCGCCACGACCGCCGTTACCGGCTGATAATAATCCGTGGTGGCAATCACGTCCTCCGCATTCCTCGCCTGCACATGGTAAGAATGGACAAAGTAGACATAATCCTCTTCCAAACCGTAAAAGAGAGGGTGGGGATGCTTGATCGACAGCCAGTTCCATCCCATATGGGGAATCAGATAATCTCCGGAAAACCGGACGACATGGCCGGGCAACAGGTTCAGCCCCTGATAATACCCATGTTCATCACTGCTGGAAAATAACAGTTGCATCCCGAGGCAAATCCCGAGCAGCGGTTTCCCCTGGTTTGCTTCCTGTTTGATGACGGAAACCAGCCCGCGTTCCTCCAATTCGCGCATGGCATCCCCAAACGCCCCGACACCCGGCAAAATGATCCCGCCCGACTGCTTGATTTCCTCATGGTCAGAGGTAACCCGAAACGGGACATTCATCCGCTTCAGCGCCATGGAAACGCTGTGCAAATTTCCCATTCCATAGTCGATGACAGCCAGCATCACAGCACCCCCTTTGACGAGGGAATCCCCTGCACGCGCGGATCAAGCGATGTGGCTTCATCCAGCGCTCTGCCCAACGCCTTGAAACAAGCTTCAATCATATGGTGGGTATTGCGGCCGTAATGAAGAATCACGTGCAACGTCATCCGCGCCTCCAGGGCCAGCTTCCAGAAAAATTCATGAACCAGTTCCGTGTCAAACTGCCCCACCTTGCCACCGGGAAGATCCACCCGGAATTCCAGATGGGGACGATTGGAGAGATCAAGTGCCACTTGCGCCAGCGACTCATCCATCGGGACAAAAAAGTTTCCATAGCGCCGGATGCCCCGTTTATCCCCCAAAGCGCGGCGAAGCGCCTGACCCAGGCAGATGGCAATATCCTCAACCGTATGGTGGTCATCGATTTCATGATCGCCTTTCGCTTTGACGCTCAAATCAAACTGGCCATGCTTGGCAAACAAATCAAGCATATGCTCCAAAAACGGAACGCCTGTCCGCAGTTCCGTCCGTCCCGATCCATCCACGTTCAACGTCAGGGAAATCTCCGTTTCACCGGTTTTTCGTTCAATGCTACCGATTCGCTCTTTTGCTTCCACCTTTTTGCTCCCCTTCCTTCGCATGATCCAGACGCACCCGGATGGAGGCAGCATGGGCCGTCAAACCTTCTGCCCGGGCCAGCGTCATCACTTTTTCCCCGTCCCGGCACAGCGCCTCCCTGCTGTAGGAGATCAGGCTCGTCTTTTTCACAAATTGATCCACACCGAGCGGGGAAAAGAAGCGGGCAGTTCCATTCGTGGGCAGGACATGGTTGGGCCCGGCGAAATAGTCGCCGATCGGCTCCGGACTGAAGTTCCCCAAAAAGACGGCTCCGGCATGTTTTACTTTCCCCAGCCACTGCCACGGTTCTTCGATGGCAAGCTCGAGATGCTCAGGGGCCAATTGATTGGCTGCGGCAAAGGCCTCTGCAAGGTCGTCAACCACGCAAATCGCTCCGTGCCGCCGGATCGATTCCGCCGCAATCTCGCGCCGTTCCAGCCGGTTACATTGCAGCTCCACTTCCTTTGCCACTTTTTCCGCCAAATCGGGAGAAGGCGTGATCAAAACAGCGGAAGCCATCGGATCATGCTCCGCCTGCGAAAGGAGATCGGCAGCGACATACACGGGATTGGCCGATTCATCCGCAATTACGACTATTTCACTCGGCCCGGCGATGCTGTCAATATCAACCTGCCCGTAAACAGCCTGTTTCGCCAAGGCAACATACACGTTGCCAGGGCCGACAATTTTGTCAACCGGCGGAATGCTTTCCGTTCCGTAGGCCAACGCAGCCACCGCCTGCGCTCCGCCAACTTTGTATATCGACGTCACCCCGGCGATCCGCGCGGCTGCCAGGGTCGGAGCATAAACCGTGCCATCGGGCAGAGGAGGCGTCACCATCACCCGTTCCGGCACCCCCGCCACTTTTGCGGGCAAAACATTCATCAGCACGGAGGAAGGGTAAGCGGCCTTCCCCCCCGGCACATAGACACCGACCCGTTCAAGCGGCCGGATCAGCTGGCCTAAAATCGTCCCGTCCAGTTCGGGTGAGAACCAGGAATTCTGCTTTTGTTTTTCATGGTAGGCTGAAATGCGCCGGGCAGCTTCATGAAGCGCTTCGAGAAAAGCGGGTTCCACTTTCCCCATCGCCTCGTCGATCTCTTCTTCGCTCACCTTGAGCGTCACAAGATCGGCTTTGTCCAATTCTTTCGTCAGCCGAAGCAGCGCGGCATCCCCTTCTTGTCTGACCTGTTTGATAATGCTTTGGACAATGCGCCTCTCCCGCTCGGTATCCTGGTCATTCTTCCGCCTGGTATCCAGTTGCTCTCTCTTTATGATCGAGATCATCGCCTGACACACTCCCCAATCACCTTGCTTAAAGCGTTCATCAAAGCCGAAATGGGTTCACTTTTCAATCGGTAACTGGCCCGGTTAGCAATCATCCTGGACGTGACCGTGCAAATCGGTTCAAGCTCAACCAGCCCGTTTTCCCGCAAAGTTTGGCCGGTGGACACAATGTCGACGATCCGGTCGGCCAAACCGATGATGGGTGCCAGTTCAACCGAACCGTTTAGCAGGATTACCTCGACTTGCTGCCCCTTTTCTTTAAAATATTTCTCGGCGATGCGGGGGTATTTCGTGGCAACCCGCGGGTAAAGTCCCGGTCTCCAGTCCGGCTTCCCCGCCACGGCCATCCGGCAGGGACTGATGCGCAAATCGAGCAGTTCATACACGTCGCGTTCCTGCTCCAACAGTACATCTTTCCCCACAATGCCCAAATCGGCCACACCATACTCCACATAAGTCGGCACATCCATCGGCTTGGCCAGAAAGAGGGAGAAGCCCGCTTCCGGCATGGTAATCACCAGCTTTCGCGAATCCTCGTTCAGAGAATCAGAGACGGGAATCCCCGCCCTGCTGAACAATTCGAGGGCTTCCTTTAAAATGCGCCCTTTGGCCATGGCAATGGTCAGCATCCGCCTTCCCCCTTTCCTTCCGGCAAGGTCACAACCCGGTCATAGCGCTTTGCAATCTCGGGCAGCCCGTCCTCTTCCGCAAGCAGATGGGTCGCCACCGCATATCCTTCCTCCCGCAACTGACGGGCCCGGGACAGAGCTTCTTTTTTCCGGTCTGCCTGATAAAACAAGCCGATCGTTTCCCGAGGTTCGGGACGGAGCGGGCATGCGGCAAGCAAATGGTCAAGTTGTACCGCAAAACCGGTCGCCGGCAAAAAACGGCGGAAATGACGATACAACCCGTCATACCGTCCCCCGCTGAGCAACGGGAATCCCTGGCCGGCAGCATATCCTTCAAAGTAAACACCGGTGTAGTAATCAAGGCTGCCCACCAGCCCGAGATCAAGGGTCACCGCTCCGGCGCATCCATAAGCATCCAGATATTCAAACAACTCTTCCAGATGCTGTCCCGCTTCCTGAACGGCAAGACTCCGGCTTCCGCTCGTTAAACGTTTGATCTGATCCAGCGTCGTTCCTGCCTGAACCAACGTTTCAATCTCAATCCGTTGAGACTCCTTCAGCCCGATTTCCCCAAGCTGCTTGCGAAATTCGACCAAATTTCGCGCTCCCAGCTGCTCTTTCAGCCGGGTGAGCGCTTCATCATCCTCAATGCGCTCGCGCAGGAACCCTTCCAACAGCCCGACATGACCCAGCGCGATTTGAAAGGAATCGACCCGGCAAGCGGTCAAGACCTTGACAGAGAGCGCAATCACTTCGGCATCTGCCTCCGCCCCCGCTTCCCCGACCAACTCAACCCCGGACTGAAAAAATTCGGAATTGCGGCCAGCTTCATTTTCCTGCGCACGAAAAACATTGGCATGGTAACACAAACGCAGCGGAAGCGGTTCGTGTTTCAACAGGGAAGTAACCACCCTGGCGATCGGGGCGGTTTGGTCCGGCCGCAACACAAGGGTGTTCCCTTCCCGATCCATGCATTTGAACATGCGTGATTCATCGATGGCGCTCGCTTGGCCAACCGTCTCATAAAATTCCAGGGTCGGCGTCCCCACTTCCGCATAGCCCCATTTGGCAAACTCGGTTTGGATCAATTCTTCCATCATGCGTTTCCTTGCAGCCAGTGGCGGCGGAAAATCACGAAAACCAGTCGGTTTTTCAAAAATAAGCGGCTTGGTCATTCTGGCTCCCCTTCATCCGTTTTGCTTTAGTTTACTAATACGCTAAAGGATTAATTGTTTCATAGTATAACACGCTTGCGGCACTTTGGCTAGGAGGCTTTTCCCGTAAAAAATTTATTGCCGGTTTTGTCTGGCTTTTAGTTGGAAAATCAGTCCACCTGTTCGGTCTCTTTCAGCCAGTTCACCATCTTTTCCAACGCCTTCCGCCGATACGAATAATGCATTCGTTCCGCTGATGTCATATCTTTTAATACCTTTGTCGCACCATCGGGAAGAAAAATGGGATCAAACGGGAACCCCGGCTCCGGTTTGATCCTCTCCGGCCACTCCTCCAAAATGACGCCCCTCGTCTTCCCGGTGAATACCTTCTGTTTCCCTCGCCAGCTTACCCCGACTGCACCTTCAAACCAGGCCCTCCGGTCTTCCCCTGCCAGCAGCTTCGCGATCCCGCGATAGCCGATTCTCTCAAACACGCGTTTGGTCAGGACCCCGGGGAATCCGGGATAAGCGGCCAAATACAGTCCCGCATCATCCACCATAATGGGACCGGATCCGCTAACGGCCGCTTGCTCCAATTTGATGCGGGCCACTTCTGTCACCGTTCCTGCATCCGGTTCGTCCAGCGGAAGGTCGATGCTTTCCACTTCAAAGCCGAATGGAGATAAAATTTCCCTCGCTTCTGCCAATTTCCCCGTATTTTGTGTTGCAAAAAAAATCTTCATCTGACTCTCTCCTCTTATCGCACATCAGGCATGCTGTTCTCCTTTTATCGGAATCCATTTTTGCTCTTCCGCACCCCTGCTTTCCTATCTTAATCTACCCTAAGCCCGTTTTTCATTCACATCTCCGCACCGCCCGGCCATAATTTTAAAAAAGTGGACAAAAAATGACGCTTTGTTACGAATATATAAATATATTTATTTTAAGCTTATGGCCAAAGTCTCCCGGAGCAGGAGGATGCGGGGTTTGGTGGTTTTCTTCACTTTCCGCTCCTGAAAAAGTCGTTGCAGAGAAGCCCCCTTCCGCTGAAGTTTATCCACTGCCCGGATGATTGACTTTTTGTGACTGAACCTGATGTTTCCGATTCAACGCTTGTGGAAAGGAGAGGACGCACATTATGGCGATGTTGGCTTTCTTGTTTTTCACAGCTGGGGTCGTCCTCGAATTGCTCGGCTTCATTCTCATATTAAAAGGAAAAGCAACCTCACTGGAGCCTATCATTCTGGGACTGGTCTGCTTTTTAATCGGTTTTTTGGCCCGCTGAATCCGACCATTTACATAAAAAAGCACTCACCCTCGCCGGATGAGTGCTTATGGCCTTTGTTTTTTATCCCAGCACTTGACTCAAAAACTGACTTGTTCGCTCTTCGCTCGGATGCTCAAATATTTTCTCCGGCGTTCCTGTCTCCACAATCCGGCCTTCATCCAGGAAGACGACCTGATCGGCCACCTCACGGGCAAATCCCATTTCATGTGTCACGATCACCATCGTCATCCCCTCTTTGGCCAGTTTCTTCATCACCGACAGCACTTCCCCGACCAACTCCGGATCAAGAGCCGAAGTAGGTTCATCAAACAACATGGCTTTCGGTTCCATGGCCAAAGCCCGGGCGATGGCCACCCTCTGCTTCTGACCGCCGGACAGGGAGCCGGGATACACATTTGCCTTGTCCTCCAACCCCACCTTGCACAGCAATTTCCACGCCATTTCTTTCGCTTCTTTTTTCTTCTTTTTCTTCACATAAACCGGAGCTTCCATGATGTTTTCCAACACATTTTTATGGGGGAACAAGTGAAAGTGTTGGAAGACCATCCCCACCTCCTGACGAATCCAATTTAAATCGCTTTCTTTTGGGTCGACCTTTTCCCCGAAGAGGTAAATTTCCCCGGAATCGGACTGTTCCAGAAAGTTCATGCAGCGAAGCAGGGTGCTTTTTCCTGAACCGCTGGCCCCGATCAGCACCACCACTTCCCCTTCGTTTACCTGAAGATCAATCTCTTTCAATACTTGCAGCTGCCCGTACCACTTGCTGACCGCCTTCAGTTGAATCAAGCCCCGACACTCCTTTGTTCGACATTAAGCCGTTTTTCCAGCCATCTCAGCATAAAGGTGAAGATGAGAATGAGCGCAAGATAATAAAGCCCGTTAACCAAATAGGTTGGAAACTGTCTGAAGTTGTCCGCAGCTGCCCCCAATCCGCTCGCCCACAGTTCTGTTCCGCCGATGTAAGCAACCAGTGAAGAATCTTTCAGCCCAATAATAAACTGATTGCCCAAAGCAGGAATCGAACGGCGAAACGCCTGCGGCAGGATGATCCGGCGCATCGCCAGCCAATAAGACATCCCCAGGGAGCGCGCCGCTTCCATCTGGCCATTTTCAATCGATTGAATCGCCCCGCGGAAAATCTCGGCGATATAGGCTCCGGCATGGACAGCCAAAGCGATCACCCCCGCCGTAAAGGAATCCAGTACCACGAATTCCGCCAGGCCAAAATAAAGGGTGACAATTTGTACAATCAGCGGTGTCCCGCGAATAATCGCGATGTAAAGAAGAGCCATTCCCTTGAGAACAGGATTCCCCGACAGGCGGCAAAAAGCGAAAAACAAACCGATCGCCGTCGCCAGTAGCAGTGACCAAAAAGTGAGCTGCACGGTCTGCCAAGCCGCCTGCATAAACTCGTCAAAAGTGGTTTGGAAAATCTCCAGTAACGTTATCATCAGCGGGCTCCCTCCTCTTGTTCGTTTGTCAAAATATTCCGATTAAAATATTTTTGGCTGATCCGTTCATAAGTTCCGTCGGCAATGATCTTTTGCAGAGCCCGGTTCATCTTCTCCCTTAACCGGTCATTACCTTTGCGAACCGCAATCGCCATGTTATCCGTGGTCAGCGGCTTACCGACATCCTGAATCGGAAATCGCATCTTGTTCATGGCATACAGGCCGACTGCCTGATCCGTAATCACGGCATCAATCCGATCGGTCGGCAAATCCTGCAAGGCGGTAATATCGCTGGTATACTCCACAATATCCGGGGAATATTTTGCAGCAACATCTTTAAACGTACTCGCCTTGACCACACCGATTTTTTTCCCTTTCAGGTCTGCGGCCGATGTAATGCTGCGGTTCCCCTTTTTCACGAAAATCTGCGCCCCTGAACGGTAATACGGGTCGGTAAAGTCAACGGCCTTCTTCCGCTCATCCGTAATCGCCATGCTCCCGATGATCGCATCATACTTTTGCGCCTGCAAGCCGGCAATGATCGTCTCCCAGGGAGTGGTCACGGGCTTCGGCTTCAATCCCATCTCTTTGGCCAGCGCCTTTCCGATTTCCACATCAAAACCGGTCACCCGGCCCCCATTTTTAAAATCACGATAGTTAAACGGCTTGTACAATCCGCTCATGGCAAATGAGAATGTGCCTTTTTCCAGGGTAATCTGCCCTTTTGGCCCGGGACCGGCACAAGCGGTCAAACCCAAAAACGCCATCAGCAAAAAAGAAATACCGGATATCCAAAGGAAACGAATTACAAAAACCTCCTTTTGCCGATGGAAGTTATTTCAAAATAAACTTCTTGATTCTATTTTGAAATAACTTCCATACTTAAATTGTTTCACTCTATAAAACCCCTGTTACCCTTCTATATCGTTTTGCAAACATTTATATTTAAAATAATTATTCCGCAACTACTTACATCCATTCTTCGTCTATAAAAAGAAAGGTTGCTTGCAGAAAAATAAATAAAATGATCTTGAAAAGATTCATTTTTTTCTACACAATGTAACCCAAAAATATTAAAATTAAATTATTAGTCTCCATTAAGCAATTATCTTTTATTCTTCTTTTTATTCGTTTTTTGTTGCATTCCTCAATCCATATTGGGTTGCATTTGACGAGACATGAATGTTTTCTGGAGAGGAGTTTTTGCATGTACAAGGTGATCGGGCTATACAAAAAGACAGAGAAAGAAGAAGAATTTATAAACCATCTCACCAATAACATTATTCCCCAAGCGCTGAAGATTCCCGGGATTATCAAAGTCGATATCACACACCTCGTCCCCTCCCCGTCATCTCCAAGTGATATTAACGAATACAATGACTATTTCCTGATGTGCGAAATCTACTTCGCCAGCTCGGATGCATTGCAACAAGTTCTGGAGAGCGAACAGGGGAAAGCGATCGCCGAAGTCTGGGTGGGAAGCGCCTCTTCCTTCTTAACCACTTACGTCGGTAAAGAGGAATCTTATACAGCGAGTTTATTTACACGCTATCAAACATAAACCTTTGCATGCTTTTCATCCCTTGCAAATATCCATCCCATGTCTGCACTTGAAAAGCTGGCCGGTCCGTACCGGCCGGCTTTGTTTTTGTCCCCGATTGTGGTATGCTACGTTTCGGAAAATCAGGGTTTTGGAAAGGAAGTTCAGTCCATGATCTATCGCTCCTTACGCCGTTTACTGTTTCAGATGGACCCGGAACAGGCTCACGAATGGACGATCCGCTCGCTCAAATGGATGCAGGCAAATCCATGGATAAAAAACTCGTTTCAAAGGCAAATGACCGTGAACGACCCGCGCCTTCACACCACTTACTGGGGACTTTCATTTCCAAACCCCGTCGGACTGGCAGCCGGGTTTGACAAACACGCCAACGTATACCCGGGTTTGGCCGCTCTTGGCTTTGGTTATGTGGAAGTGGGAACACTCACTCCACGGCCGCAAAGCGGAAACCCCAAACCACGCCTCTTTCGGCTTCTTCCCGACCAAGCGGTGATCAACCGTATGGGCTTTAACAACGATGGGGCGGAAGCAGCCAAGGCATCATTTACCCGCCTGCCCCGCCCCTCCATTCCGATCGGCATCAATTTGGGCAAAAACAAGGACACACCCAATGACGAGGCTGCCGAGGATTACCGGAAAGGATTAAATGAACTTTATTCCTGCGGCGATTATTTCGTGATCAATATCAGTTCTCCCAACACCAAGGGATTGCGCGATCTCCAACATGCCGCCTCGTTAAACAGCCTGTTGGCCGCCATCCTGGAAAAGCGCGATGAACTGGCGAAAAAATATGAACAAAAACGGCCAATCCTCTTAAAAATTGCCCCGGATTTAGAGAACGAAGAAGTGGAAGAGATTGTCACCATCGCCCTTGAAAAAGGAATTGACGGTATCATTGCCACCAATACCACCATTTCCCGCGAAGATTTGTCCTCTCCTTTGCAGAAAGAAACAGGCGGGCTCAGCGGCCGTCCGCTCGTCAACCGCTCCACGGCTATGATTCGCCGAATTTACAAAATCACCCGGGGCCGGGTGCCGATCATCGGAGTCGGCGGGATCTTTACCGGTCAGGACGCCTATGACAAAATCCGTGCCGGGGCCAATCTCATCCAGGTTTATACCGGCATGATCTACCGTGGGCCCTCCATCGCCAAATGGATTAATCAGGAACTGCTCGAACTGATGAATCGGGATCAAGTGTCCAGCATCAGCGATCTGGTCGGTCTGGATCATCAGTAACTCGTCCGTGCACCGCCGGCAAATTTCAGGCTCTCCCTCTTTTTCGTTCGGGAGAGCCTGTTTTATACCGAAGGCGATAAATTCCGTCAAAACCAAAAGTTTCCTGAACAACTTTTGAAACGGAATGAATAAGGCAAGACAGCTGTCCGGGTCTTCAGACCTTCACTCGAAACATCTGAGCCCCTTCCTTGTAAAAAGCCCGGAAAAGTCCGGGCTGCAGCTTCTCCAACTATGCCTTTAACTCTATACCTTTGACATCAAGCTGATATTTCTCTATGGCCTTTTTTAGCCAATTTTGCTTTGGATGATCAATATAATTCGTAAAATCCGGTTCCCGGCGATATTTTTTCACAATCCCCTGCTTCCAAAAGTACTCTTGGATGATCTGCTGGATCTTCTCTGCATCTTCATTTTGACAGCGGATCGTCAGCTTGGCATAAAACTCCTTTGGCCGGCCTTCCTTCCGATAAAATTCAACATGAATGACTGCATGGGGATTGACGTATCTATTTCGAAGAAGATAAAAGCTTGTTTGATTATATTGTAATCGATCCAAGCTATCCTGATGTAGCTTTATGTCCCCCTCTCCATAGCGAATTCTCATCGCTTCTGCGATTTCTTTGATCAATTCCGGTTGTAAATCAACGGTACGCAATTCAAACTGGTACTGCTGATACTCCTCCGGGCAATACTTCTTTTCCGGTGGTTTTTCCGGTACATCGATGTCCAGATTATATTTTTCTGCATAGGGCCTTAACCAATTTTTATAAGGATCATTCACATAGTTTACAAAATCCATGTTATAGTCTTCATAAAGATCTTCCGCTGTTTCCACAAATCTACGGAATGCTTGCTGCACCTTGGGCGCATCTTCTTTCCGGCAACGCACCACTACATGGCAATAATCATTTTCATCTCCGACTCCGGCATAAAAATACACCGCGATCACGGCATTCCGGTCTTTTTCCTCATTTCGAAACAGATAGAACAGATCCTTTTCTCTTCGGTTATACCAAGCATCACCGTAATCCTTTAACTCTTCCCCGGAAATCCGGATCTCCATCGCCTCTGCAAATCCTTTGATTAATTCCTCATCTGCATCCAGGCAATACATGTACCACTGGTATTGTTCATAGTCTTCCGGTCGAAACATCTTATCCCTCCTGTTTCTAATGGATCCATCATACGCTCCGACCTGATTATCTGCCTTAATTAATTTTCGATTTTTCCCTTGACAACCGGGACACGTCCTCCGTTCGGTAAACAGGATGAGCCGGTCTCCCTCTTTCCCCGGACTGTTCCCTAGTTTACTGGATATATATTCCAGTATTTTTGGTTCGGAGTCATACTGGCGCCCATGTCCGATATTCTCATTTTCATCAGGTTGATAATCCATTGGGTATACCTCTTCTTGCCCCTCTTTTGCTTTCACATAGTCAAACTTAAACTTATCTCTCGGGACTTCCTTTACCCATCCCTCTTCAAAAATAGGAATGTTTTTCCCGGAATAAGCCTTCAGCTCATGTTCCGAAATTCCCGCGATTTCCACTTTGGCCGTGGCGAAATTTTTGCCTCCGTCTAAAAGAGAATCTCGAAACTTAACAATACTATTTGCTTTATTTTTACTATACCCTTTCGCAGTTAACTGTTTAGTCGCTTTATCCTTATTTTCAGTCCCAACTAATTCAATAATCTCTTCTATTAGCTTTTTCCGTGATTTTTCCGCTTCGGTGGATAAGCCCTGAGTCTGCTTGGCCAGCAGTTCCGGAGTGATTTTTTGTGTGGGGCTGGCCCAGCCGTGCGGGTCGAGTTGGTCACTGTAGGAGATCACATCTTTCGGGCCGCTGCCGGGACGGAAACAATGGAGCGGCCCTTCCGCAGCGGCAAAATACTTGGGCATGGGCTGGTAGCCGAAGCAAGGATCAGCGGACCTGGCCAGATACTTTTCCAGTTTCGCCAAGACCGGCCCTGTCTGTTTCTGGACGGACGCTTTGACCATCTGAACGGCCGGTTGGATCACCGGTTCCATCAAGTGATAGCCACCGACCAACAATCCCCCGGTCAAAGCTCCGGCCAGCACGCGTTTGAAGCTGAACTTTCGCCCGTGCAGCCAGTCATCAACGATCGTGGTGCCTGCTCCTTCTCCGGCGCCGATCACGATTTTCCGGGAGAAGAGCTTCTGCATGGCTTTCGGGAAGCGGCTGATCCACCGGCTTCCTTTTTCCATCAATGCACCCGCGGTTTTAAACCGGCTCAAGTAGGGAAGCATTTTCACTCCAAGCCAGCCCAAACCTCGCTCCAACGCTGCGGAGAAGCCCATGCCGCACAGCCCGAGCACTCCGCCGATGCCGCCTTCCAAAAAGGTGGACTGGTCGATTTTCCCGCCATTGAGCAAAACACTGATCCCAAATGAAGTTATCGCGCCCCCCAGAACCGATGCACCGAGCGGTGGCGCAATAAAGCACAAAACCACACCGACGATGATGACGGCGGTAAACAATATGTACCCTTTGTATTTCCAAACCCAGTCCCAGGCGGCGGACAGCCCGTCGACCACGACGCGCGCAAACCGGTCACATACCTTGGCAATCCAGTCCCAGGCTTCGGCAAAAGCTTCTTTCGTTTTCTGCCAGGCAGCCGAAATTTTCTGTTTCGTTCTAGACCAGAGACTGGAAACTCCATCCTTCATCTCTTTCCAAAAGCTGTGATTCTCGTTTTTTGCCTCGGTGACTGCTTTGGACGGTGCCGGTGCAGGGCCCGATTTCACTTTGTCAAAGTGATCATTTACTTCCGGGACTTGGAAGCTCCCGCTCTCGGCATAAACCGGGACATGTCCCAGCAGTCCTGCCCCTGCAAAAATGAGGAGCATGACCACAACCCATTTGAACACGCTCTTCCTCATAGCCCTTTACGGAAAGCAAAAAATCCCCGCTTGCTTTTCCGTAAATTTCCCTCTTTCGCAAAGAGAAAGAATCTATTTAATAGAATTTACCTTCAAATTATATAAATTTTTTCATTCGATGGCAGAATAATTTATTAAAATTTTATACAAAAAGCCCTTAAGCAAATATGCTTAAAGGCTTGTTTCCATCGGTGTAACTTTTTTAACTTTGCTGCACCCCCCGTCCAACAACCCGTTCTCGCCGGCGAGAGCATCGTATGACCTGCTACTACCCCTACTTTCTGGTCTTCGCATTTTGAATAATCCGAGAGATTGAAGATATTACATTGCAATGACAGGCGACTGTGTCTGGATCGTACTGACCATCTTCTTGAAAATAAGAAATTGGTTGCCTTCTACTTCGATTGAAATGGTGAATTTGTCAAAATCCCGAATCACTCCCCTGTATTGAAATCCATTCACCAAAAACAATGTAACCGGTATGTTCCTTTCCACCAGCTGCGTAAGAAAATTCTCCTGAATGTTGTCCATCAGGACCATTCTCCTTCCTCTCGTTTTAACGTCTTCTACTGCATTTCTTTCCCAATTCCCCCTCAGGCAAACGAATTCCTCTTTTCCATCGTCTCTCGTCGTTTTTCCGCTCTCCCCTGACATAAAACCGGCATCATGAATAAAATAAAACCAGCAATTCAGCAATGTACAGAAAAGAATACAAATTTAATAATCTAATAAATTCATCCTAATAATGTATAAATATATTGCTATATAAAAATAGAGGCGTTATAATATATTAAGGCTAAATATTTTGATTTTTCAATTAAATATTATTGGGAGGAGTGCTTGTGTTTCGGAATCGGTGGGGATCTTGTTTGCTCATCTTCCTGCTTGTCCTCGCTTTTAGTCCGGCCATGTTGTTTTCCGGCAGCACCCGGGCATCCGCTGTGCCTTCTTCAGAAAGCGGTTCCTCCAAACCCGTTTACCATCCCGGGCCTCTTTATGAACAGTTTAGGCAGGCAGCGAAGGAATTTCATGTTCCCTTGACCATTCTGCTCGCCGTCAGCTACGCCGAAACGCACTGGCAAGATCATCACGGAAAACCGAGTGAACTGAACGGTTACGGGTTGATGCACCTGGCCGATAATCCAACGAACCATTCACTGCCGGAAGCCAGTCAGTTGCTGGGCATTCCGGAAAATCAGCTCAAAAATGATGTCAAACAAAATATCCGCGGCGGTGCAGCCGTTCTCGCCCAGCGGGCCAAAGAGCTGAATCAGGGCAAGCTGCCGCAGGATTTGGCCAAATGGTATACTGCTGTCGCCGCTTACAGCGGGCTATCCTCCAAACTGACGGCCAAGTGGTATGCAGATGAAGTTTACAGCCTGATCAACCACGGCGCCTATCGTCTGGTCGACGGCAAAGATATGTTTATCCGTCCGACGCGGGTGATCCCCGACAAAGGTATCTATGCCGACGTGAAAGCGGTGCAGGCGGCAGCCACTCCGGACTATCCCTATGCCAATTGGGTTGCCGCCTCCAGCAGCAATTACACGGCAGCCAATCGCGTGGCAGACGGAAACAGCATCAATTATATCATTATTCATACAACAGAGGGTTCCTACAGCGGCACCATCAGCTGGTTCCAAAATCCGCAGGCGCAGGTGAGCTCACACTATGTCATCCGCTCCAGCGACGGGGAAATCACGCAGATGGTCCAAAACAAGGACATCGCCTGGCATGCCGGTAACTGGGATTACAACGTCCACAGCATCGGCATCGAACATGAAGGATATGTCAGCGATCCATCCTGGTTTACTGATGCGATGTACCGCGCCTCCGCCAGTTTGACGCGCTGGCTCTGCGACAAGTACGGAATTCCCAAAGACCGTTCCCACATCATCGGACACAATCAGGTTCCAGGTTCCACGCACACCGACCCCGGCTCCGGATGGGACTGGAACTATTATATGTCACTGGTCAACCAATCATCCTCATCCACGGAGATCGTTGTCGACAATTCCAATACATCCCGCGTTTCCGTCAGCGGCAACTGGGCGCTCAGCTCCTGGAACTCCCAAAAATACGGAGCCGACTATTACTATACCATTCCCCAGGCGGTCAGCGAACCTGTCTGGTTCAAATTTAACGTACCTTCTTCCGGTTCCTACAGCGTTTACGCCTGGTGGCCCGCTGATCCCGGCTATAACAGCAACACGCCCTATATCATCAGGACATCCAGCGGAAATCAAACGGTTTATGCCAACCAGCAAGCGGGCGGAGGAAAATGGAATTATCTCGGCACCTTCAATCTCCCCGCAGGCGATCAATACATCGTCGGGGTTTCCCGCTGGACATCGGGAACAGGCTATGTGATTGCCGATGCGGTGAAGCTGGTAAAAAATTAATGCGAAAATAAGTGTTCAAAGCCGGTAACGCCGGATGATGGCGTTGTCCCGGCGTTTTTTTGTGAGCATGTGTTGCCGGTCTGAGGCCGGTGCGCCGATCCCCCGCAAATTTGCCTGGTTCCCCCGTGCTTGCCAACTTTTTTTATTTCCTTCTTGATATCAGAACATATGTTCGTGTATGATGATTAGCAAAGGGGGGAGCGGGATGAATGTGATCAACTTTCATCAATGGTATGAGAACCGTTTGTATCTTGCGCTTATGCATCAATCCGAACCGAAGCGAACCTGGAAATATGAACCGCCGCAAATTGAACCTGACCAATTGGAATATATGGCTTTTTTACTGGAAGAAGCACATGAACTGGAAAAACCGGTTCTGGTCACGTATGCGGGCAAACACTCCCCGCTGCAATTTTACGGTCAAGTGATTCACGTCCAACCTTATGAAGGTTGGTTTATCATGGCTAACGGCCAGATAAAGCAACGGCTCCGCTTTCGTCAGCTGATCGAAGTGGACTGGTTCTGAAACAAAAGAAGCCCCGGGGTTTCCCTCGGGGCTTAAGCTTATGCCTGCACTTTTATCAATCTTTCCCGGATGCGTGTCAATAAAAGATAGACGATCGGAACAATAAACAAGGTTAAAAAGGTGGAGGAAGTAAGCCCGCCGATGACGACAACTGCCAGCCCCTGGGACATCAGGGTTCCTTCTCCATACCCCAGTCCGAGGGGGAGAAGCGCGAAGATCGTGGCAAAGGCAGTCATCAGGATCGGCCGCAAACGAGTGCCGGCCGCTTCGAGCAAGGCTTCTTCGATCCGGAGTCCGCGCGCCTGCACCTGTTTGACGCGGTCGATCAGGACGATGGCGTTGGTAACCACGATTCCGATCAGCATCAAAGCACCAATCATCGCGGAAACGCTGATCGGCTGCCCGGAGATCCATAATCCCGCCAGCCCGCCGATCACAGCGAACGGCAGGGAGAAGAGAATGGTAAAGGGTGCGGTCGCCTCGCCAAATGAGATCATCATTACGATGTAAACGGCGGCAATGGCCACCACCATCGCCACGCCCAATTGGGCAAAGCTTTTATTCATCTCTTCCGTGTCACCGCCGATTCTGACGGAAATACCTTTGGGGATCTTCACCTGATTGATCGCCGATTGCACTTCCCGGGAGACAGCCCCCGTATCCTTGATCGTCACATCGCCGGAAACGGTGGCATAGCGCTGACCGTTTTGCTTTTGAATCGAAACCGGTCCGCTCACGACTTTGACATCGGCGATTTCCCCCAGTTTGATCAAATCGCCCGTCTGCGACAAGATCTGGATCTCTTTCAGCCGGTTGAGAGAATTGAGATCGTTCTCCTCCAGACCAAGGCGAACGTCCTCTGCAGTCGGGCCATTGTTTATCTCAAACACTTTGTCGGCATCGAGAAGGCCTCGTATGGTATAAGCCACTTGTTGCGCCACCAGTCCTTTGCGGGCGGCTTTGGCTTCATCCACATGGACATCGACAATTTGCCGGCTGGCACTCAGATTGTTGCTCACATTGGTCAAACCGTGGACGTGTTTTAACCGGGAGGTGAGCGCTTCGGTCACATTTTTGACCTGGTCCATGTTGCTTCCCTGAATGCTTACGGAAATTGAACTGGAAGGCGGTCCGACGCTCCTCACTTCATTCACTTCGATTTCCCCTTGTTGCCCCAGCGGTTTTAAGTCCGTCCGCACTTGGTTCAAAAAGGGATCCATGTTGGTGTGATCAGCCAGTTTGACGAAAATGGAGGCGCGGTTCGGACTGCCGATGCTGCCATCGGACATCAACTGTCCGCGCAGGTTCCCCACCGAAGAGGAGATGATCTCAACTTCCGGGTGTTTCTTCAGGGTCTTCTCAATCTTACCGGTAACCTCATTTGTCTTTTCGAGATCGGTTCCGGAAGGCATTTTCAAATTGACCTGCATCGCCTTCTCTTTTTCCGAAGGCAGAAAACTGGTGCCCACGAGCGGAACCAGTCCAAGGCTCAGGACAAGGAGCGCGACGGCTCCGCCCAGCACGATCGCCTTATGGCGAAGCGACCACGCCAGTGCCTTTTTATAGCCGGAAGCAAAGCGGCTGTGACTGCGCTTCTCGCTCATTTTTGTCCCGCGCAGCAACATGATTTTGGACAGAACCGGAACAATGGTAACAGCGACCAACAAGGAGCAAAGCAAGGCAATCGCAACTGTCACGGCAAACGGATAAAAGACCTTGCCGACAATCCCGTCGATAAACCCGAGCGGAATAAAGACGGACACCGTTGTCAGCGTTGAGGAGGTGATCGCTGCCCCCACTTCTTTAGTCGCCAGGTAGATAATCTCCGACGTGCGTTCTGGTTTGCGCATCAGATGGCGGTAAATGTTCTCAATGACGACGATGCTGTCATCCACCACCCGTCCGACTGCTACGGCAATTCCCCCCAAAGTCATAATGTTGAGGGAGATATCCGCCTCTTTTAATAACACGATCGTGGCAAAGATCGAAATGGGAATCGAAATGATCGAAATCAGGGTAATCCTGAATTTGCGAAGGAAAAGCAGGATGACCACCGAGGCGAACAGCGCACCAAGCAGCCCTTCGCGAATCATTGAACGAATCGATGCTTTCACGCCCTCCGATTGATCAAACAGCTTGATCAGATGGAGATCGGGATTTGCTTTTTTCAATCCGGCAATTTTCTTGTTGACCTGAGTGGCCACATCGACTACATTGGCATCCGGATTTTTGATGATGTCGATATTGACCGACGGCTTCCCATCGGTACGGGTGATCATGGTATTGTTATCTGCTGATTCAGTAATGGTGGCGATATCGCCCAATTTTACCGTCTTGATCTCCGGGTTTTTCAGTTCGGGTTTTTTCGTTTTGGCGGAAGGAAGCGAAGGTTTTCCCGCCATATTCAGCTTCGGCACGGACAATTTCGACTTGGTCCCGGCACCGGACGCTTTCATTTTCTCACTGAGCTGTTTCAGCACGGCCATATTGATGGCGATATCGCGCTGCAATTCAGCCGCTTTCGCTTTCAGTCCGGCATCATCGGGATTTTGTTGCAGTTGCTGAAGCGTTTTGTTCAGTTCCAACTGATCGCCGAGCACCTGTGCCTGTTTGGCCTGTGCCATTTGCAGCATGGCCATTCCCTGACTCATCTGGCCCATTCCTTGTCCCAGGCCGTTGACTGCCTGACCGAGCCCTGATACCGCCTGACCCAGTCCGCCGACCGCCTGTCCCAACTGTCCCATTCCCTGGCCGATCTGATTGAAGGCATCCTGCATTCCTTCTCCGGGGTTTGCCGGAACCGTGAGTTCGTAGTTCTTTAACTGGTCGATATTCGTGATTTTTTGGTTGATCCGAATCGGCATATCGACAGAGCCCGATTCCAGGTCACCGACAGGCAGGGACATGTCGGCACTTTGCAGGGCCTGCTCGACCTGCTGCAACGACAAGTTATATTTTTTCAATTGATCCGGTTTGAGGCGAATATAGACCGCTTTGGCCCCTTCTCCCTTGACTTGCACTTCACCGACACCGTCAACCGTCTCCAGCTCCGGCTTCGCTTTGTCGGTTACCCAGCGTTCGAGATCAGCCGCATTTTTCTTGTCGCTGGTCACAGCCAGGGTGATCAGCGGGTACGTATTTAAACCGAATCGGTTAAAAGTGGTGTTCATCACGCCATCCGGCAGTTTGAGACGATGGATGGCATCTTGCATCTCCTGCTGCGCCTTATCCAAATCAGCAGAAAAATCAAATTGCGCTATAACCACGGACGTGCTGTCCGCAGAAACGGAGGTGACTTTCTGTACCCCCTTTACTCCCATCACTTCTTTTTCAATCGGCCCCGTCACTTTCTGATCAATGTCCTCCGGCGACGCTCCCGGATAAGGAGTAATCGCGACAATGACCGGAAAATCGATGTCCGGCATTGCTTCCATCTTAAGCTGTGACGCTTCGTACAGCCCGCCGCCGATTACCAGGATCACCAAAAGAACGATCGCCGACACATTTTTCAAAGAAAACCGGGTCAGCCAGCTCACTCTTGGCCCTCCTTTTTTTGCGTAAAAAAACTTGCCGGTGTCTGCATGGTCACCGAGCAAGTTTTTCTCCCCTTCCCAACAAAGTTTCATGTGCTGTCTATAGATTATTTCTGAATAACCTTACAAATTACAAATAAAACTTAATAAATAATCACTATCATCTTACCGAACAGGCGGAGGGTGGGTCAATTTCCGTTTTGTGAACTTTCATGTTCCTCCGTCTTCGCCGTCCACACGGATCAGGCGAATCGGATTTCCGGCGGCAAAGGCCCGGGGAGGCACATCCCGGGTTACGACAGAACCGGCTCCGATCACGGCATGATCCCCGATTGTCACTCCGGGCAAAATGGTGGTGTTCGCTCCGATCATCACATGATTCCCGATCGTTACTTCGCCCAGACGATACTCGTCGATCAGGTATTCGTGTGTCAAAATTGTGGAATTGTAACCGATGATGCTGTTGCGGCCGATCCGGATTTTCTCCGGGTAGAGAATATCCATCATCACCATAAACGCCACTGCCGTTTTCTCCCCCACTTCCATCCGCAAAAAGGTGCGATACAGCCAATTTTTCAACCACATAAAGGGAATGTACCTGGCAATGACGATTACGAGCGTATTTTTGAACACTTTCCAAAACGAAACCGTCCGGTAAACCTGCCATAGCGAATTGGCCCCCTTGACGGGATAGCGTTCCGTTTTTCTCATGCGGCGGTCACCCTATGAGCGGACTCCGACAATTTGCAGCAAGTCCCTCATATCCTCCAAATAATAATCGGGATCATACTTTTTCAATTCCTCCGCATGCAAGCTCCAGGCTACGGCTGCCGAAGCGACACCTGCCCGTTTCGCCGCCAGGATATCATAACGGCTGTCCCCGACCATGATCACCTGTCCGGGTGTTCCGCCCAAATGCTCCATGGCCAGAAAAATCATATCCGGCTCCGGCTTCGCTTTTTCCGTATCGCCTATGCAAACGACTGTTTTCATAAACCGTCCCAGATCAAAGAGTTTTAAACCCATTTCCACGACAAGGCGGCGTTTGTTGGAAACAACCCCCATCAGCACTCCGGCCCGGTCCAGCTCGCTGAGCGTCTCCCGGACATGGGGAAATTCCAACACCAA
This sequence comes from Thermoactinomyces sp. CICC 10522, assembly GCF_016055075.1. Taxonomy (NCBI): domain Bacteria; kingdom Bacillati; phylum Bacillota; class Bacilli; order Caryophanales; family Thermoactinomycetaceae; genus Thermoactinomyces; species Thermoactinomyces sp. CICC 10522. Next base: position 41,633 of record NZ_JAECVY010000009.1, read on the forward strand.
TTCGTCGTGTTTTCTCTCATTAAAGGCATGATAGGTCTTCACCATCTCCTCAGCCTGATCGGGATCAAAGCGGCGCATCTGGTCGTAAAGAGGCTCACCCATAATCTCCAGAACATCCTGCTCGGTGTATTTCCCCGGACAATGAAGTTCCAATGTATGCATAAAGGAAGCCAAAATCAGCTCATTTGTATTAATCAAAGTCCCATCCAGATCAAAAAGCAGAATCGGTTTTTTCACTCGTTCTCCTCTCCTTATGCTTCATTTGTCTCTACGGCCGACCGGTAAGGAACCCAAGCCCGCCTGCTCAGACGGCGCCATAAAATCATGCCCAGTCCGATCAGCATCCCGAGCAGACTGACCAATTGCGCCACCCGGATGTTACCATGCTCCAGACTCCCCGCCTGAAGCCACGCTCCCAACGGCTGCCACAATGCATTCAGCATGTCGCTTAACCACATTGGACCGGTGAAGGAAAGACTGTCAGTCCGCAATCCTTCGATAAAAAAGCGGCCCAATGAATACCATACCATATATGTAAAAAAGATTTCTCCGCGGCGCAAGTTGATTTTGCGAAGCAACAGGAGGAGGAGAAAGCCGATCCCGTCCCATATCGATTCATACAAAAAAGTGGGCTGGTAATAAACGCCCTGGATATTCATCTGGCTGATGATCCATTCGGGCAACTGAAGAGCTTCCAGCATCGCCCTGCTGACCATCCCCCCGTGCGCTTCCTGGTTGATAAAATTCCCCCACCTTCCCAGCGCCTGGCCGAGCAGAATGCTGGGGGCAATAATATCCGCCATGTTCAAAAAGGAAAGGTGGTATTTTCTCATAAAGAATGCCCCCGCCAGAAAAGCTCCGAGCAACCCGCCGTGAATTGCAAGCCCTCCATTCCACACGGCAAAAATGTCCATCGGGTGATGGAGATAATACTCCCATTGAAACCCGACGTAATAAAGGCGCGCTCCCACAACGGCCGCCGGCAGCACCCAAACCACCAAATCCAGAAAAATTTCAGCTGGCAGCTGGTGACGCTTTCCTTCCCGGATCGCAAGCCATAATCCCAGAAGGGCAGAACTGCCCAGGATAATTCCATACCAGTAAATGCGGATCGGTCCCAGGGAAAAAGCGACCGGATCGATCACAGCCAAAGTCATCGTTTTTCCGCTCCTTTTCTGTGAAAGTTCATTGGAGAAATCGGGGTATTGTCCCCTTTTTGTTTTGACTGTACCTTCATCCCGAGGAAGATTTGAAAGTCCGCTTATCGGCAGGCATGTTGATTTGCATCAAATATTGATTAATCAACAGACCTGATTCATTCAACATTTCTATTTATTTTAACCTATTTTTTTCAGATAACATCAAAAACCGGGACTGCATATGAAAAATATTTTCGTCCGTTCTCTTTATCAAATTTACATACTGTTCAAAAAAATATATCCCCCCGGCCTTTTCCAATGCCCCTGACTGGTATAACATAAGAAATGATCCCAAAAATGTTCGCTTAAACCCTGAAATTTAAAATTTATTCACTTATCTCCCCGTTTTTATTATGGACAGAAAAAGTCAGATTCATTAAAATAATATACACAATATTTTGGAGGGATTTATATTGCTTGCAATCAATCCGTCGGATCCGTCCCTGGAAGGCGATGAAGAACGTTATGACTGTATGGAATGCGGAGCACAAGAAAGCATCGTGATCATCGACAACCGGGGTTTTTGCAGCACGCCGGGCTGCCTCCATAATGATCCGGTTCAATTTGTCTTTTTTCCCCAGTGGCCCAAACCAAAGGCGTGCCATATTGAGCGAAAAAGATTTTTAAAGTGACCATAAACAAGAGGTGCCGAACCATGATTCAGCACCTTTTTTGCGTTTAATCCCAGTCATCCGTCTCGTCGATCGCTTCGCCCAGTTGCTGCACAAATTGCTGGGCAGCATGATAACCCATGCGCTTAAGACGAAAATTCATCGCCGCCACTTCAATGATGACGGCCAGATTTCGCCCGGGGCGCACCGGAATGATCAACTGCGGCAACTCGGTATCAATGATGCGGATTTTTTCCTCATCCAGGCCGAGACGGTCATATTGCTGTTTTTCCTGCCATGCTTCCAAATGGATGGCCAGCGAAATTTTCTTTTTGTCCCGAACCGCCCCCGCTCCGAACAAGGTCATCACATTGATAATTCCCAGCCCGCGAATTTCCAGCAGATAGCGGATCAATTTGGGAGCATGTCCGATCAGCTCCCCTTCTTCGGTCTGCTGAATCTCCACCGCATCGTCGGCCACCAGGCGATGCCCGCGCTTGACCAGTTCCAACGCGGTCTCACTTTTGCCGATCCCGCTTGAGCCTGTGATCAGAACCCCAATGCCGTATACATCCACCAATACTCCGTGAAGGGTGGTCATCGGGGCCAGATGTTTTTCCAGGTAATTGGTTAACTTGCTGGCGAATCTCGTCGTTGCCACCGGTGTGCGCAAAATCGGAATCTTTCTTGTCTCGGCCGCCTTGATCAATTCAGTGGGAACCTCAAAATTGCGCGTGACGATAAAGCACGGAATTCGCGGATCGCACAAACGATCAAACCGTTTTTTTCTCTCCTCGCCGCTCAGTCTGTCGATAAAGGAAAGTTCGGTTTTTCCGAGGAGCTGGAGCCGTTCCGTCGGATGAAACGTAAAAAAGCCTGCAAGTTCCAATCCCGGGCGATACAGATCAGAGACCTCCACTTCCCTGTTCAGCTGGTCCCATCCGCAAATGACTTCCAGATCAAAATCCTGCACCAGATGTTCCAATGTCACTTTTTTCATCAATGGTCTCTCCTACTTCGCTTCTTGCCACCATCTGTAAAGAAGAAGCGACTGGGTCAGCATCCAGTCGCTCATGCCTATGCCTAAGTTTACAATACTGTTTTTTCCGTTTCCTTGTCAAAAATATGCGCTTTATTCATGTCGAACGCCAGCTTGATTCGCGCCCCGGGTGCATATTGGGTTCGTGCATTCACTCTGGCGGTCAGCCATTTTTCCCCAAAACCGCTCATGTATAAATACATTTCCGCTCCCATATTTTCGGCCACTTCCACTTTGCCTTCAAAGGCGCTGTCCGGGGAAGCCTCGAGAAAGACCGGTTCATCATGCACCGCTTCCGGACGGATGCCAAACACCACTTCCTTGCCGACATATCCTTGTTCACGCAGCCCGGAAGCCTTCCCTGCCGGAATTTTTACTTTGGCGCCGGTAGTGGTGAAATAAACATCGCCACTTTCCTCAATGAGGGATCCTTCAACGAAGTTCATGGACGGAGAGCCGATAAATCCTGCCACAAACATATTGGCCGGCTTGTTGTAAATTTCGGTCGGGGTATCCACCTGCTGAATGACACCGTCACGCATAACGACAATGCGGTCCCCCATGGTCATCGCTTCCGTCTGGTCATGGGTGACGTAAATAATCGTCGTTTCCAGGCGCTGATGCAGCTTGCTGATCTCTGTCCGCATCTGCACGCGCAATTTGGCATCCAGATTGGAGAGAGGCTCGTCCATCAGGAACACCTGCGGTTCGCGAACGATGGCCCGGCCCAGGGCCACCCGCTGCCGCTGGCCACCGGACAATTGCTTCGGCTTCCGGTCCAGCAGGTGTTCAATATCCAAAATCCTGGCCGCTTCATGCACCCTTTCTTTGATTTCCTCTTTTTTGAATTTGCGCAACTTCAAGCCAAACGCCATGTTTTCATATACTGTCATATGAGGATAAAGTGCATAGCTTTGAAAAACCATGGCAATGTCGCGATCTTTGGGCGGAACGTCATTGACCAGGCGGTCACCGATATACAGTTCCCCTTCGGAAATATCCTCCAAACCCGCGATCATCCGTAAGGTCGTTGATTTTCCGCATCCTGAGGGACCGACCAGGACGAGAAACTCTTTGTCTTTAATGTCCAGATGAAAGTCTTTAACCGCAGTAAAACCGTTGTTATATCTCTTAAAGACATGATTGAGCCGGACTTGGGCCATTCGGTTTCCTCCTTGATAGCGCTTTCTGTTTAATTAAAATCTATTTTAGATTAAAGATTAAAAATATTCTATGTACAAATCGCACAAACCTTTTTTGGCAGTTTGCACAACCCATCATTCCGCATCTTTTTGCAACAAGAGCAACATGATTTTCACCAGCACGGCATCGTCAAACGAACGCACATCATAGCCTGTTTCCTGTTTAATGCGGTCCAAACGGTACAAAAGCGTATTGCGATGAATATAAAGATGCCTTGCCGTTTCACTGATGTTGAGATTAAATGCAAACAGCGCTTTCAGCGTTTTCGCCAACTCGGGTTCTTTCAGCAGAGAAACGGAAGGGAAATTTTTCTTAAACGAGGCGACGGCCTCATCGTCCAATTGCGTAATCAGCTTTTCCAGTTCCAGCTTCCAGGTCGCCATCACCTGGCGCTCCGGATAAAAAATGCGGAACAGCCCGGCCGCTCTCCGAAGTTCACTCCACATGCGGGCCGCTTCTTTCGCATGATGAATCGGCGGATGCACCAGCACCCGAATCCAGGTTCCGGCTTCACCGGCAAACACCTCGCACAATTCCTCTGCCGCTTTTTCCAGCGACCGTTTGAAATCCGTCCCTTCGCTGAATGATGACAAAGAGGCCAGCACCAGCCATTCGCGCTCATGGATGGAGATCACCCATGCCATCTCTTCCCCGAAATAAGCTTGAAACAATTGGGCGGGCTCATCAGCCGTTCCTCCGGCCGGTGAAGTTAGCTGGACGTAAAAAGGCACACGATCGTTCCATGAAAGCTTGGCGATTTCGGGCGGAACCGGAACCTCCCCTTCATCCTTCACCAACGATTGGAACCAGTCGGAAAGGCTAATCCCCTCCCCCTGTCCCCGCCGGTCCCGCAGCCACAGTTCCACCAATGCGCACTCACGCGGGGTTAAGGGAATTTCAAAGGTAAAGGCCGTTCCGGACGGCAAATAAAAAACCGGTGAAGTTCCCTCCATCGGCTTCTTCACCCGTGCCCCGGCACCGATCGCCCGCTCCAGCTCCCTCAGCCATTTCTGTTCCTGCGGGGATAACCAGACCATTTGGCACTTCGCTCCTTGTTAAAAAGATTTCACAACCAAAAAGATCTTCTCATTTCATCGTCAGTATACAAGATTCCACCCCTGCAAATAAAGCACCAGCCACTAATACTCACTCAAAATCATGACACAAAAAAGAATTTGTCATCGAATAAAATGGATGATACTTTTCTATACAAGGATTTCGAAACTCCAATGTAAAATAGATTAGGAACAGTTCCGGAAGATGCGCCGAACAACAGCGGTGCAAACCTGAGCAGGAGTGATAATGAATGGCGCGAAAAATCGCATGGTTGCTGATCGTAGCAGGAGTTCTCCTGCTCGGTTACAACGCATATCAGTGGTGGGGAGAAATCCGGGTCGCCGTCGTTGATCCGAAAATGGCGATGGCCATCTCAAAAGAATGGGACGACAGAACCAGGATGCCCTCACTCGACAAAGGGGAACCGGTCACCGGTGAGCACGCCAAAAAGGGAACCGTCGTCGGACAGTTGGTGATCCCCCGTCTCGGAGCCATCCTCCCCATCGTGCAGGGAACGGACGCGGACTCCCTGAAAAAAGGCGTCGGGCTGTATGAAGGATATGGCACGGTAAATCCAGGGGAAACCGGCCATGTCGTCCTGTCCGGCCACCGCGATACCGTTTTTCGCGGAGTGGGAAAATTGCAAACGGGCGACCGCCTCTATGTAAAATATCACCATAAGGTCTTTACATACCAAATTCGCAAAACGTGGATCACCAAGGCGGATGACCTCACTGTCATCGTTCCGATCCCCCGTCCGGTTCTGTCCCTGACCACCTGTTATCCTTTTAACTACGTCGGCAGCGCACCGGACCGGTATATCATCCGCGCCGATTTGATCAAGATCGAAAACGAAAACCAAAAAGACACCCAAACATCGGGCAATTAAATCCTGTCATCAACCAGCGTTGCCACCACCAGCCATTCAGGCAGGAAGTGGTGTCCCCTTCCGCCGGGGGCCCCGGAATCGGGGAAGTCAGGAGGGGATACCATAACCCTGACCTGCGATGCACTTTCTCACTTTCACAAAAAATGGAGACGGCACGTTGACACCGACCCCCACTCATCGATTTAATCCATAATTCGGTCAGCAATCCACGATGCCACGGCTACAATCAATGCGCCGAGGAAGGCAGGCACAAACCCGTTGACATCAAATCCCCTGATCAGCGCACCGGTCAACCAGAACAAAATGGCATTGACCACGAGTGAAAACAGCCCGAGTGTGACGATATTGATCGGGAGGGTGAGCAACATAATCAGCGGCCGGATAATCAGGTTTATCAGCCCGAGTACCAGTGCGGCCAACAGTGCCGTTCCCCAGCTTTGCACATAAATTCCCGTGACGATTTTGGATGCCAGCAAAACGGCCAGCGAATTAATCACGAGCCTCACAATAATGCCCATCTCAATTGCCTCCTTGCTTTCAGGCATATGACTTTCAAAGATTTTTCCTTTAATTTCCGCTTCATTCTGCAGCAAAGTCCCCATTTCTCTCGGTTCCATCCATTATTTGGTTGGTCAATCCCCTTCCTCCGTTATTTCTTTCCCGTTTTTTACAAGAAAAACGCGTTTCTCATACATGATTTTTCCTTTAATGCGCAACCTCTAAAATGAGCTTGCAACCTGGATGGCAACGTTTTCAAAACCCTTATTTCCATGCGGTTTTCCCCGATTTTTACATGCAGTTTTTTTTTATTTATAGTATACTTTTGGGAGTTGAAATGTACGTTTTTCGTATGGCGCAAAGGAGTGGACAACATGAAACTAGGAATGATTGGCCTCGGCAAAATGGGGATGAATCTGGTTCTGAACCTGCTTGATCATCAACATGAAGTGGTAGTATACGACGTCAATCCGGAGCCAAGACAAAAACTGGCCGAAAAAGGAGCGATTGCGGCTGATTCGGTACAAGCCCTGATTGCAGACCTCCCGTCTCCGCGGGTGGTATGGCTGATGGTTCCTGCCGGTGAAATCGTCGATACGCTGTTACAAGATATTCTTCCGCAACTGCAACAAGGGGATATCGTAATCGATGGCGGAAATTCCCATTATAAGGATTCTCTGCGCCGGAGCAAACAATGTGCGGAAAAAGGAATTCATTTTATGGATGTCGGCACTTCCGGCGGGATGGAAGGGGCACGTGAAGGCGGCTGCTTCATGATCGGCGGCGACAAAGAAGCATTTGCCCATATCGAACCGCTCTTCCGCGATCTCGCTGTAAAAGACGGCTATCTGTATACGGGCGAAAGCGGCAGCGGACACTTCCTGAAAATGGTGCACAATGGAATTGAATACGGCATGATGCAAGCGATCGGTGAAGGGTTTGAGGTTCTCGACAAAAGCCAATTCAATTATGACTACGAGGATGTAGCCCGCGTTTGGGCCCATGGCTCGGTTATCCGCGGCTGGCTGATGGACTTGACGCAAAACGCCTTCTCCAAAGATCCGCGCCTTGAAGGAATCCGCGGCGTCATGCACGCATCCGGCGAAGGACAATGGACGGTTGAAACGGCTTTGGAACTCAAAGCGGCTGCTCCGGTGATCGCCATGTCACTGTTTATGCGCTATCGTTCCCTGGAAGAGGATACCTTCCACGGAAAAGTGGTTGCTGCATTGCGAAACGAATTCGGCGGACATGCTGTCGAGAAAAAATAATGCGGACACAGGCTTTCCCGAAATACATCGGGGAAGCCTTTTTATTGCCGGATCTGCGTCAATCGCATCACTGTGACTTCCCCGTTTGCTCCCGATGATTGACGGCCAATCTTCGTTATTTTATGATTAAGTTTACATTGAGGTCGAGTCTCCGTAAGTTTTTATACTAACTGTATTAATTATGATTACAGTATGCTTGGAGGAAGACGGTTAGTGAACAGTGAATTTACAATAGCAGTGCACAGCTTGGTATACTTAACCCATCTGCCTGGTCACATGGCAAGCAGTGAATCGATTGCAGCCAATGTTTCCACCCATCCGGCACGAATTCGCAAGGTGATGGGATGCCTGCGAAAACACGGATTTGTGAAAACAAAAGAAGGGATCGGCGGGGGGTATATTCTGGATTGCGACCCGGACGAGATAACTCTGGCCCAGGTCTATCGCGCAGTTTCCTGCGGATCATTTAAGCCGTCCTGGTGCACCGGAGACCCCGAACAAACTTGTCCGGTTTCATCCAATGCCCAACGGGTTATGGATCAGATTTTCGCCGACGCTGAAGCGTATTTTGAAACCTATTTGGCCCGGATTACGATACGTTCCGTTTTGGAAAAAATAAAACAGTGTCCATAATCCCGGTTTCTTTTTCCCTTACTGTCATTAAAATAATTACAGATTGGATCGTCGTAACTTCCTCCATCGTTTACGTGAAAATAAACTGTAATCATTTCTATAACATTTAGAGCGCGCATAAAAATCGGAAGACCGCCCCAATGTAAGAGATAATGCAGGTTTATATTAATCAAAAAACACCCGACACACGAAAGGAATGAACATACAAAATGAACAAACAATCCATTAAGGAGCAAGTTCTTGAAGCATTCCGCTTTCGTCATGCCACAAAAAAATTTGATCCAACCAAGAAGATCACGGATGAAGATTTTAACTTTATTTTGGAGACAGGGAGATTATCCCCCAGCTCGGTTGGACTGGAGCCGTGGAAATTCCTGGTTGTGCAAAACCGTGAACTGAGAGAAAAATTGAGAGAACTTTCATGGGGAGCTCAAGGTCAACTTCCCACTGCCAGCCATTTTGTCGTGATTCTCGCCCGCACCGATGCCCGATTTGATTCCGATTATGTCAAAAACCATATGATCAATGTTAAAAAGATGCCGGCCGAACAGTTGGAAGCGCTGAGCGAGCGGTACAAATCGTTCCAGAAATCCTTTCACATCCTGGACAATGACCGGTCCTTGTTTGACTGGTCATCAAAACAGACCTATATCGCTTTGGCAAACATGATGACGGCTGCGGCGCAAATCGGCATTGATTCTTGCCCGATTGAAGGTTTTGACCCCGATGCCGTAAACCGGCTGCTCGCCGAAGAAGGCTTGCTGGAAGACGGAAATTTCGCTGTCTCTGTCATGGTCGCCTTCGGTTATCGGGCAGAAGATCCTCATCGCCCCAAAACAAGAAAAAGCTTGGATCAGGTCGTCGAATGGATCGAATAACAAAATCAAGCAAGATTCGCACCCTGCCATCCGGACGGAGGCAGGGTTTTCTTCACCATTTCAGCGGATTACCAACAACGGTGCTTCACTCATATCTGTGTTCAATCAGCCCTTCCGTTCCAGGTGCACAACCATTCGTCAGCTTCACCGTTTGGTCTCTTTCGTCAAACAAAGAACCGCTGTTTTCCGCCTGGCCGGGTCGAATCGTTTGCCATGGTCGATCTTCACACAGTCAGGCGAGATCCTCCATGAGCGATCAGGAAAATCGTTTTGCCTCTCTCCTGCACGCAGTCTTGAATCACCAGCCAGTCTGCACCTTCCTCAAGCGAAAACTATTACTTGTTAATAATAATTATAATTTAATATTGACTTCAATCTGAAGGGATGATATCGTAAAAATACAGACATGAGGATGGCCATCCTCCTGTTTCAAATTATTGTTTACAGGAGGAATCTTTCATGAACAAACGAACTGTCGGCTTGCCGGCACCTGACTTTGATCTTTTATCGACCAAGGATCTGTCATCACTGAATGAACGGATCAAGTTACGAGATTACCAAGGCAAATGGCTGCTTCTGTTCTTTTATCCCTATGACTTTTCTTTCGTCTGCCCAACGGAACTTCGTGCCCTGTCCGAACGTTATGAGGAATTTAAAGATTTGGATTGTGAAGTGATCGGAGTAAGTACGGACAGTATCTACACGCACCGCGCCTGGATTCAAACACTGCCGGCCGATAACGGTTTGGGAGCGATCCGCTATCCTTTGGCTTCAGACCGAACAAAAGAAGTGGCCCGGGCCTATGGTGTGCTGAATGAACAAACAGGGGTGGCGGAACGAGGTTTGTTTATCATTGATCCGCAAGGAATCATTCGTTATCAGGTGGTTACCGATGAAAATATCGGCCGTGACGTCGATGAAACGCTGCGTGTACTGCAAGCCCTGCAGTCCGGCGGCCTCTGTCCGGCCAATTGGAAACCGCAGAATTGAATTTTATCAAATCCAAGGTGAATCTCGTTTAGAGAGAAAGATGAATAAGTAATCCTGAAGGTGGTGACTGTTTTGCAACAGGACAGCTTTAAACAAATCAGAGAGAACCTTTCATTCCGTGAGGAAAATGGAGAAATCCTGCTTTATTTCGGAGAGGAGCCGGTCGGAAGGATTCCGCAAAAACTCCTCAGCGCCGACAGGAAACAAGCAAAACCTTCACCCAAATTCACCCGATCATATGTTGAAAATTGTGATTTGGGTTGGTGTTAGTGACCCGGAGCTTGCCCCGCCATGCCTGAAGACAGGGCTCCTGCGAACGGTCACTCAGACGACCGGTTTTTTGGCAGACTCTGCCCGCAGGCCCTTCCATACTCTGCTGCTCCCTGATTTAACTTTAGTTCCTCAACTCCGGCAAAACGGGACGGACTGTTTTTTTGCAACAACCCCATATCCGCAGTTTTCAAAGGGATGATACCATTCTGATAAAATCCCGTCAGTCATTCGCAAAGGTATAAAAAAAGGGGGGGCATCATCCCCCTTTTTTTATTGCTGACGCTTCATCATCTGTTGTTGCGCCATTGCCACAAGACGTTTGGTCATTTCACCACCGACCGAGCCATTGGCCCGGGCCGAGGTATCCGCTCCCAACTCTACCTGTTGTTCTCGAGCGATCTCCTCTTTCATCTGGTTTCAGTGAAGCTCGGGCACCTGGTACAAGCAGCTTGTTCCTGTTTGCCAAATTCCTCACTCCCCTTGAATCGGATGGTGAAAGATCGTCTTGCTTCAGTTAGTTTGTGCAATCGGCCACGCATTTATTGTTTCTTCTGCTACCTTGTTGTCTCCGCCATCTCCGCTTCGATTTGCTTCATCTTCTGCTTCATGCGCTCGCGATCCCGCTGCAAAATCGGGGCGAGGAACTGCCCGGTATACGAACCGCTCGTCTCGGCCACCTGTTCGGGTGTTCCGGCAGCAACCACAGTCCCTCCTCCGCTTCCGCCTTCGGGACCCATGTCAACAATATAATCGGCGGTCTTGATCACATCGAGATTGTGTTCAATCACAAGAACGGTATCCCCGTTTTCGACCAATCTGTCCAGCACCCGAAGAAGACGGGCGATATCATCAATATGGAGGCCTGTTGTCGGCTCATCCAGCACATACAGGGTGCGTCCTGTACTCCGCTTGTGCAATTCCGAAGCGAGCTTGACCCGCTGCGCTTCCCCGCCCGACAGCGTGGTGGCCGGCTGCCCCAGCTTCATATAGCCGAGTCCCACATCATAGAGGGTTTGCAATTTGCGTTTGATGCGCGGGATGTTCTGAAAAAAGTCAAGCGCCTCCTCCACCGTCATCTCAAGGACATCGGCCACGTTTTTCCCTTTGTATTTAATTTCAAGGGTATCGCGATTATACCGTTTCCCTTTGCACTGCTCGCAAGGTACATAAACATCGGGAAGGAAGTGCATCTCGATTTTGATAATGCCGTCGCCACGGCATGCTTCACAGCGGCCGCCCTTCACATTGAAACTGAACCGGCCCTTTTGATAGCCGCGTACTTTTGCCTCCTGCGTGGAAGCAAAAACTTCGCGAATATCGTCAAACACCCCGGTATAGGTGGCCGGATTGCTTCGCGGCGTACGCCCGATCGGCGATTGGTCGATGCTGATCACCTTGTCCAGATGATCAGCCCCTTCAATTTTCTTATGCTTCCCGGGAATGGTTTTGGCTTTGTTTAGCTGACGAGCCAGCGCCTTTAACAGGATTTCGTTGACCAGGGTGCTTTTCCCGGAACCGGAGACGCCGGTCACGCAGGTAAACACCCCGAGCGGGAATTTCACACTGATGTTCTTCAGGTTGTTTTCCTGCGCCCCCACGACTTTCACCCATTTGCCGTTCGGCTTGCGGCGCTCTTCAGGAACGGGAATAAATTTGCGTCCGCTCAAATATTGTCCCGTTAACGAACGCTCATGGTTCATAATCTCCTGCGGCGTTCCGGCGGCAACCACCTGTCCGCCATGCGCTCCGGCACCCGGTCCGATATCGATGATATAGTCGCAGGCGAGCATCGTATCTTCATCGTGCTCCACCACGATCAAGGTGTTTCCCAAATCCCGCATCTTTTCCAAGGTGGCGATGAGCCGGCTATTGTCCCGCTGGTGCAATCCGATACTCGGCTCATCCAGGATGTAGAGCACTCCCATCAGGCTGGAACCGATCTGCGTGGCGAGGCGAATCCGCTGCGCTTCCCCTCCTGACAGGGTGCCGGCGGCCCGGTTCAGGGTGAGATAATCCAGGCCGACATTCACCAGAAATCCGAGGCGCTCCCGAATCTCTTTCAACACCAGCCGGGCGATTTGCATCTCTTTCTCGCTCAGCTCAAGATTCTCAAAAAAGGCGAGTGCTTCTTTGATTGACAGTCTGGTCACATAATCGATATTTTTGCCGCCGACGAGCACATGAAGCACTTCCCGCTTCAATCGAGCTCCTTTGCATGTCTTGCAGGCCTTGGTCGTCATATAGGTTTCGATCTGTTCGCGGATCAGTTCCGATCCGGTTTCGCGATAGCGGCGATTTAAATTATTAACAACTCCTTCAAACAAGGTGTGCGCTTCCCTGGTGAAGCCCATGTCATTGGTATAGCGAAACGGAAACCGCTCCTTGGAACCGTGAAGGATCAGGTCCTTCTCCTTCGGGCTGAGCTCTTTGAAGGGTTTGTTGATATCGATTTGAAAATGGTCACACACTGCTTTCAAAAGCTGCGGATAGTAGTTGCTGCTGGATGAAGCCCACGGTTCAATCGCCCCTTCTGCCAGGGAAAGGGACGGATCGGGAACGACCAGATCAGGGTCGATTTCCATATGACTGCCCAAACCGTCACAGGTGGGACAGGCACCAAACGGACTGTTAAAGGAAAACATGCGCGGCGACAGTTCATCCAAACTGAATCCGCACTCCGGACAAGCCAGGTTGGAACTAAACATCAATTCCTCACCACCGATCACATCAACAAGCACCTCGCCGCCGCTCAGTGAAAGGGCGATTTCCACCGAATCGGTCAGCCGCGTTTCCACTCCCGGTTTCACCACAATCCGATCGACGACCACTTCGATCGTGTGCTTTTTATTTTTCTCCAGCTTGATCTCATCGGACAATTCCATCATCTCGCCGTCGATCCGCACGCGCACATAGCCCTGAGCGGCAATCTCTTTCAACAGCTTGACATGTTCTCCTTTTCGTCCTTTCACCAAAGGAGACAAAATCTGGATGCGCGTCCGCTCCGGAAGCTCCATCACGCGGTCAACCATTTGCTGGACCGTTTGTGACGTGATCTCAATTCCGTGTTCGGGACAATAAGCGTGTCCCACCCGCGCAAACAGCAACCGCAGGTAATCGTAGATTTCCGTCACTGTTCCCACGGTAGAACGCGGGTTGCGGCTGGTCGTCTTCTGATCGATCGAAATCGCCGGCGACAGGCCTTCGATCGCATCCACATCCGGTTTATCCATCTGGCCGAGAAACTGGCGGGCATAGGCGGACAGCGACTCGACATAACGTCGCTGCCCTTCCGCATAGATGGTGTCAAAAGCGAGGGATGATTTGCCGGAACCGCTGAGTCCGGTCACAACGACAAACTGATCCCGCGGAATCGTCACGTCGATATTCTTTAAATTGTGCACCCGCGCACCGCGGATTACGATATTCTCATGTGCCATCTGCCTTTAACCCTCCGCTTTCAGTTCCAGGATCAGATCACGCAATTCAGCTGCACGCTCGAAATTGAGTTCCTTGGCCGCACTTTTCATCTCTTTCTCCAGAGATTCGATCAGCTTGATCCGTTCTTTTTTCGTCAATGCCTTCGCCTTTTTGTTTGCTTCGTATTCCGCCGGCTGTTCCGCCACTTTGGTCGCTTCGATGATCTCATGCACTTTCTTGCGGATCGTCTGCGGCACGATGCCGTGTTTCCGGTTGTATTCCATCTGGATTTTGCGCCGGCGTTCCGTCTCATCGATGGCTTTTTTCATCGAGTCGGTAATCGTATCGGCGTACATGATCACTTCTCCGTTGGCGTTCCGTGCCGCCCGCCCGATCGTCTGGATCAGGGAGCGTTCCGAACGGAGGAATCCTTCCTTATCGGCATCGAGAATGGCGACCAGGGAAACTTCCGGCAAGTCCAATCCTTCCCGAAGCAAGTTAATGCCGATCAATACATCAAATTCACCCAGGCGCAAGTCACGCAAAATCTGCATCCGTTCAATCGTTTTGATATCCGAATGCAAATAGCGCACCCGAATCCCCATTTCCTTCAGGTAATCCGTCAAATCCTCCGCCATTTTTTTGGTCAGGGTGGTAACCAGAACCCGCTCGTTCCGTTGGATCCTCTTTTGAATTTCCCCGATCAAGTGGTCGATCTGTCCCTGGATGGGATGAATGTGAATTTGCGGATCAACCAGACCGGTGGGGCGGATAATCTGTTCAACCACTTCCGGCGCTTTCTCCAGCTCATAAGGTCCGGGCGTGGCCGAAACAAAAATGATCTGGTTGATCTTGTCCTCGTATTCCTCAAATTTGAGCGGGCGGTTATCCTTGGCGGACGGAAGGCGGAATCCGTGCTCCACCAGGACATCTTTCCGCGCCTGATCCCCGTTGTACATTGCGCGAATCTGGGGAATTGTCACATGGGACTCATCGACGATCATCAAATAATCATCGGGGAAAAAGTCAAGCAAGGTATACGGCGGTTCGCCCGGCTTCTTCCCGACCAGGTGACGTGAATAGTTTTCGATGCCGGAACAGAAACCGACTTCCCGCATCATTTCCATATCGTAACGTGTCCGTTGTTCAAGGCGCTGCGCCTCCAGCAGCTTGCCCTGATCCCTCAGCTCTTTCAACCGTTCTTCCAGTTCCGCCTCGATATCCCTGAGCGCCCGGTCCATCACACCGGAACTTGTCACATAGTGAGAGGCCGGAAAGATGGCCACATGCTCGCGTTCCCCGAGAATTTCCCCGGTCAGGACATCGATTTCACGAATCCGTTCAATCTCATCACCAAAAAATTCGACCCTGACCGCCTGCTCACTCCGGGAAACAGGGAAGATCTCCACCACATCCCCGCGCACACGAAAGGTCCCGCGGGTGAAGTTCAAATCATTGCGCTGATACTGGATATCGACCAGTTTGCGCAAAATCTCGTTCCGATCCCGTTCCATACCGACGCGCAAAGAGAGAACAAGGTCGCGGTATTCCTCCGGTGAACCCAAACCATAAATGCAGGAAACACTCGAAACGATAATCACATCGCGACGCTCAAACAGCGCGCTGGTAGCGGAGTGGCGCAGCTTGTCAATCTCATCGTTAATCGAGGCATCTTTTTCGATATACGTGTCCGTCGCCGGAACGTACGCTTCCGGTTGATAATAATCATAATAGCTGACAAAATACTCAACGGCGTTATGCGGGAAAAACTCCTTCAGCTCCCCGCACAGCTGGGCCGCCAGCGTCTTGTTGTGAGCAATCACCAAAGTCGGTTTATTTACACGCGCAATGGTCTGCGCAATCGTAAACGTTTTTCCTGTACCCGTCGCACCCAGCAGGGTTTGAAACCTCTTTCCCTCCCGGATGCCTTTTACCAATTGATCAATGGCCTGCGGCTGATCTCCTTGAGGCTGAAACTCAGAAACGATCTCAAATTTCCTTTCCATCCGATTCACCTCTTTTCCACTCTTCGTATTATATCATATCGGTTGACATAAAGAGAACGTAAGTTCTGTGACTTGTGCTGTTCCTCCGTTATACGCCTCAGGTTCCTGCCTCAAGGATTCCCTTCTGCGAAAAAAAAGAACCCCGTGCAGCAGAGGTTCAAGATAAACTTTCAAACAGGCGTGCTGATTTGCATGTAATTCGGGAAGTTTCAGGGAGAGGAAAGCGTTTTATACTCTTCGATCGGTTCCGCCTCCGGGTCGGGAATGGCTCCGACCACGCCCAAGTGCCGGGGATCGTCTTCATACAAAACTTTCTGCATAATATGGTGGTCGTTCCGCTCATCGAGCACTTCCAGTTTGCAAAAAGTGGCATTTTCCGAACAGCGGATCAAATCCTCCATTGTCCGGATGCGGCTGCCATTAAACCGCTGGATGATATCCCCTCTTTTCAATCCCATCTCAGCTGCCGGCGACCCGGGAACCACTGCCAGCACCTTCATCCCCTTCTGATCGGAAACGTATATCGGTTCCCTTCGCTTTTCAGCCATCCTCCCCCATTGATAAATCATTTCATGGGCCATGAGCGCAAAGGCAGCGGCAATCCAGACCGCTCCATCCCAAACGCGCATCAGGCCCAAAATGGCGCACAGTCCGAGGCCATAAAGAAGAGTCAAGGTGGAAACCAGCCGTTTTTGCTGTTTCAGCGGTTTGGAGAGAGTGACGCTGCTGAAAGACAGAAAAACTGGCAGGGCAAACGGATGGGCTTGATGAAAAAGAAGCAGGGGAACCGGCCATCCCTGTTGCAGCATCAGCCCGTTCACCTCTTGCCCGCCGGCTCGTTCGGCAATGATCGGATAAGCACCATAAGCCCCGTCCAGCCGGATCAGGAACCATTCCAACAGATGGAGAATCCCGACCAGCCAAAGCCAGTAGCCGATGGAAAAATGCTGCAAATGGCCGATCAGTTGATTCCACGGAGCCCCGACAGGCGGAAGAGGGAATATTCGCAAAAAAAGGCTGGCCAGGGAGAGCAGCCCGACGGAATAAGCCAGGCAAACGAAACGAAATCCGGCAATCGCCAGCAAAGCCATACACCCGAGAACGAAAAGCCATTCTTCCTCTCCAATTCCCCAGTCAGACACAAGCAGACAAAACGAAACGAACAGACCGGCACCGGCCCCCAGGAACAAAGTCCGGAAAAAAAGGGATGTTGGGGACTTCAGAGTACAACCAAACCACTTTTGTTCATAATGTTTCAGCCAGGCTGCATAAGCAAGCGAATAACAGACGGACGACAGATAGGCGGGATGCCAAAACACAGAAAACCACTCCCATAAGAACGGAAGTGGGGCCTTCCACAACAAACCCAACTTTCATTCCTCCAAATCAGGCATGTTTCTCAGCCACAAATACTGGACTTAAACAGAGGGATTACTGCTTTCCAACCATGCAATTCAATACGCCTGCCTTCAAATAAAAAATAACCCCAACGGAAATTATTGGGGTTATTTCTACATTCAGAGGGAAAATCCCTTTATTTCATTTTTTTCTTCATCCATTCAATCGCCACTTGCAACGGAACGTCATTTTTGGGGTCCTGCAGGAAGTCGATAAACGCTGAACGGAGCTGATCGGCGGTTTTCCGGTCAAACTGTCCGGTGACCGGAAGATTTTTCGTCTCCTGGAACTCCCTGACCGCCTGTTCGGTACGGCCGTCAAAATAGCCATCCTGCCGTCCCGGATTGTAACCCAGTGCATCGAGGATCATCTGCATGTTTTTCACATCACCGGAGTTGTCATCCCGTTTTAACGGCTTTGACGGCTGTGGCGGAATCGCCTGCGCATAATCCGGCAGCGAAACCGGCACGTCCGGCTGGATCCCCTTACTGCCGCCATGTTGATCGATCCAGTTCCCTTTTGGTGTCAACCATTTGGCAATCGTCATCTTAATGTTGCTGCCGTCCTTGAAATCCTGCGTCGTTTGCACGGTTCCTTTGCCATAGGACCGCTCGCCGATCAGGGTGGCACCGGCCGATTCTTTCAATCCGGCAGCCAGAATCTCCGAAGCGCTGGCGCTCCCTCCGTCGATGAGCACAGCGATCGGGTACGGTTTGGGCTGATCCAGCTTGGAAGTGAATTTCGTCTTGTTCCCGTTTCGGTCTTCGGTCATCAGCACCACCGAATGATGAGGAACCAGTTCATCCAGAATATCGAGCACGACCGGCAAAATTCCGCCAGGATTCCCGCGAACATCGATGATCAAACCTTTCATCCCCTGTTTTTCCAGGCCGGCCAGGGTTTTGTGAAACTCTTTTGCGGTGTCCTCGGAAAACTGGTTGATGGTAATGCGCCCGATCCGGTCTTGCAATATCTTGCCTTCTACGGTCTCCATGGCGATTTCATCGCGTACCACCGTGATGTGAATAAGATCATGCACACCGGGCCGCATGATGTCCAATACCGCTTTGGTTCCTTTGGGGCCGCGAATTTTGCCAACCGCCTCGTTGATGTCCATTCCTTCCAGGCTTTGCCCGTTCACCTTGATCACTTGATCTTCCGGGCGCAATCCCGCTTTTTCCGCAGGTGAGCCCTTAATCGGTGATACAATGGTCAGGCGCCCGTTTTTCATCGTGACTTCTGCACCGATCCCGGTAAATTTGGACTTCAGATCTTCCTGGAATTGAGAGGCCTGATCCGGGCTCATATAAGTGGAAAACGGATCTCCCAGCGAATTGACCATTCCGGAGATCGCGCCGTCGATTAGCTTCTGGTCGCTGACATTGTGAACATAGTTGGCCTTGATGAAGGCAAAGGCTTGTTTCAATTTGTCGGAATGGGCATCAAAAGCCGCTTCCTGCCGAGCCAGGTCGCTTGAGAACAAAGCCCCTGCTTTCCATTGATCGAGCAGCCCGCCGTCCCCTACCACGAGCACGGTTCCCAAACTGCTGAAAATCATGGCGACAACGACGATGATCGCAACCGTTCTACCTCTGAATATAGTAAACACCACCTTTTGGCCGCTCTTGAGACAGATAGTTTGCCCGGAGCCTTGTACATTTCCAACTTATGATTTGACATGTGAAAATAGTCATCAAAAATACTGCCCCTTGGCAGAATGGAGCAGTCCGACCGACCGCTCCATCCGTGTTACTTCATATAATCCATTGGATTATACGGTTGTGGTCTGTCCCCGTAACCGATCCGCACTTCAAAGTGCAAATGGGGTCCGGTGGAGTTCCCGTTGCTGCCCATGGAGGTGATCTGTTGTCCGGCTTTTACCTCTTCACCCACTTTCACTTTCACCTGATACGGGTAGCTGTGCGCGTAACGGGTAAAGAAGGGCTTGCCGTGATAATCCCCGTGATAAATCGTGATCAGCCATCCATACCCGTAAGAGGGGCGGCTTGATACAACCACGCCATCGGCCGCGGCATAGATCGGTGTCCCCAGGCTCCCGCCAAAATCCATTCCTTCATGAAGCTTTTTCGTATGGAAAATCGGGTGAACACGCCAGCCGAAAGTGGATGTGACCGGCCCGTTGACCGGTTTTCCCAGCGGACCTGTCCACGGGAAATGCAGTTTTCCTGCCTTCCAATCCGCCAAGTTGATTTTGATGATTTCATCTTCATAATCATCTTCCATCGCTTCAACCTTGGACAATTGTGAGTTCGTCTTGTTCAGTTGCGCTATCAACGATTGATAAGCTTTATTTGCCTGTTCAATGTATTTGTTTTGCTCCTTGATCTTTTCATCCAATTTGGCTTTCTCACGCAGCACATCGTTCAGCACTTTCTGCCGCTCCGCCACCAGTTCATAATCACGCTCGGCGATCAACCGGACTACCTCAAACCGTTTTAAGAATTGGTTAAACGAATTGGCCGAGAGAAGCTGGGCCAGGTAATTGGTCTCCCCTTGCATATACAAAACGCGGATACGAGCCTTAAATTTTTGGTCAACTTCCTCTTTTTCCTTTAATTTCTCCTGATATCTTTCCTCAATCGGGTCCGCTTCTTTTTGGATTTCCTCGATTTTCTTCTTTGCGTTTTCCATTATTTGTTGTTGCTTCGATATATTTTCATTAATTTGATTCTTCTCTTCCAAAACGGACTGCTTCTGTTTTCGGATTTCGTCAATTTTTTGTCTCGTTGCCGATGATACTTCCGCGTGTGTTTCAGAGACCGGAACGCCGGTGACCGCCAACGCTGCCGCCAGCGTAAATGCCAACCATCTCCTCTTCATCGTTTGAAGCGCCTCCCATATCGAGCTGTTCCTGCAAAGGGTTTCTGCGTTCCCCGTCGTCCCTTCCCAAAAGACCAAACGCGAAAAACCGCTGAAAAGCTACAAATCCCGCATCAGGGAGCAACGATTTCTTTCATCTCATCAACTAAACCAAAAAAATGAAGAGCCGACCCCACCGCGAAAAACTGCAACGGGATCGTCCCTCGCCCTTCCCCCATTGGAACCTATTTCAGATACGGCGCAGGGTTGACGGTTTTTCCATCCACATGAACCTCAAAGTGGAGATGTGGCGCGGTGGAATCGCCATTGGTTCCCACTTCGGCGATCACCTGGCCTCGTTTGACGACATCTCCCTTTTTAACCTTGACCGTTTGCTCGTACATGTGGGCATAAAGAGTGGCCAAACCGTCTCCGTGATAGATGACGATGATGTAACCATATCCGTTGGAAGGCCGGGCTTCAATCACTTCCCCTGCTTCCGCCGCACGAATCGGCACACCCAAATCGGCACCGATATCCATCCCTTCATGCATGCGGTATGTATGTTTTATCGGGTGATAGCGCATCCCGTACGGAGATGTGACCAAACCGCCAGCAACCGGCCACAACAGTTTTCCATCACCGGCGGAGAGATGGGCAGAACGCGCTCCCTGCTGCTCCTTGCGTGCCGCATCCTGCTCCGCCTTGGCCACGAGCCGGTTCAATTCTGCCTGCTCTTTTGCATTGACGTCCTCTAAATTCTCCACACTTTGGCTCAGCTTGGCAATCAACTCTTTATGCTCCCGGTAGTCAGCCTGCAATTTGGCATAAAGATTCTCTGCCCGCTCTTGTTTATCCTTCATTTGCGCAAGCATTGCCTTTTGCTTCTGTTCCGCCTTTTCCAGTTCGGCTTTTTTTCGCGTAAGCCCGGCAATCGCCTCCTGGTCAGCTCTGTTCATCATCGACAGCATATCATATCGCTCCAAAAACTGACCAAATGACGAAGAATTTAAAAGCAAGGAAAAATAGAACATGCGCCCTTGCAGGTAGTAATTGCGCACCCGTTCAACATATAGCCGCCGTCGCTTGTCCACTTGCTCCTTCAACCTGGCCACCTGCGCCTGACCCTCATTCACACTCTGTTCGAGCTGCGCGACCTCCAAATCGAGTTGGTTCAGTTGCTTTCTGGTTGTTTCAATTTGGTTTAAAATCGCTGCCTGATCCTGCTGCGCCAGTTTCTTCTTTTTTTCCAGCTGTAAAATCTGTTTATCTCGCTCTTTGATGACTTCCTTTTTCTGTTGGATCTCAGAGGAGTTTGCGCTCGCAAAGGTGTTCGGATGGGGGATTAAAGAAAAAACCAGCACAAAAGTAAACATCCCAGCCACAAGTTTTTGCTTCACCTTGCTCCTCCTCAAATCAATCATTTTTACACTTTCAGGAATCGTCGAACGGAAATGATACTTCCGATCGTTCCGATGGCAACCCCCAGTGCAAAAATACTGATCGTGACATAAATCCCCAGGGAGACGACCGGCATCAGTTTCAGAATCGCTGCTGCTTCACCGGCTCCGAGGACATTATAGAAAACCTGATAAATGGTAAGTACGATCACAACCGGGAAAATAGCCCCGACCAATCCGATGAAGGCCCCCTCAATGAAAAACGGCCATCGGATAAACCAGTTGCTCGCTCCCACCAGGCGCTGGATCTCGATTTCCCGCTGGCGGGCGATAATCGTCAGCTTAATCGTATTGGAAATGAGGAACGCCGCAAGCACGGCCAATCCCAATCCGAAAATAAGGACGATGTTGCGCAGCATACTGGAGAAATTGAGCAACTTGTCCGTCACGCCCTCACCGGCTTCCACGCGCTCAATTTTATCACTGCCGAAATTCTCAATCTGTTTCTTCAGGCTTTCGACATTCTTCGGATCTGTCGGTTCAACCGTAATGATATCCGGGAGCGGGTTTTGCCCTTCTCCGTCCAAATCCTTGAACAGCTGTTCTCCTCCCGGTCCCCATTCATCGCGCATCTGCCTCAGGCCGACGTTCTTGGGGATCAGCGTCGCATTCTTAACGCCCGGAAGCTGCTGAATCTGCTCTGTGAGCTGCCGCTCCTGGGCTCCGGTCATCGACGGGCTGAGTGCCGCGCGAATCGCAACCTGCTTCTCCAGTTCTCCTGCCATGTAGCGGACATTAAAGGCAGTGATCAAAAAGAGCCCGAAGATGAACAGCGTTACCGCCACTGCGCTGACTGCGGCAAAACTCATCCAGGAATTTCGCCGCACCCCGCGGTACGCTTCCCGAAAATGTCGCATCATGGTCTCAATCTTCATACCCATACTCACCTCCCAACTCGTCGCGCACGATCACGCCCTGCTCGATGGCAATGACCCGCTGGCGCATGGTGTTCACAATTTCCTTGTTGTGGGTGGCCATCACAATGGTCGTGCCAAACTTGTTGATCTCCTCGAGCAGATACATGATATCCCAGGAGTTTTCCGGGTCCAGGTTTCCTGTCGGCTCGTCGGCAATAATAAAGCTGGGATTATTGACAATCGCCCGCGCAATCGCAACCCGTTGCTGCTCACCGCCTGACAACTGAGAAGGCAACGCGTGCATCCGGTCGCTCAAACCGACCAGTTCCAGCACTTCCTGCACACGGGGCTTGATTTTACGCTTTGGCGTTTCCACCGCTTCCATGGCAAACGCGACATTCTCGTAAGCCGTCATATTGGGAAGCAACTTGAAGTCCTGAAAAACGACGCCGATCTTGCGGCGAACATGCGGGATTTTCCAGTCGCGGACGCGTTTGACATTCACGCCGTTGATCAGCACGATGCCATGCGTCGGTTTTTCTTCACGGTACATCAGTTTGATAAACGAACTTTTCCCGGCTCCGCTAGGGCCGACGATATAGACGAACTCCCCTTGGTCGATACGCACATCAACGCCACGGAGAGCTTCCACTCCATTCGGATAAACTTTCCAGACATCATGCATTTCAATCACGAAACTCACCCCAGGAAACATGATAAATGATCGTTCACTCTTAATCTATTTTTCTCCTACATTACTTAATAGTACCAAAAAAGGCCAGATCCTTCATCTGGACACCAAAAGTTAAAAAAACCTGAAAATCCCGCTTTTTTCGGCCTCTCCCGAAACTACTTCCCTATTATAACACCATTCTTTCATTTTCCCAGGTATACATTTTTCAAAATCAAATTTTATTCAAATATACAAAAAACCCCAACTGTCAGGAGTCAGGGTTTCATAAAGAAAGCGGTCACCCAATGGCAACTATTGGAAAACACTGGATAGCCAATCCATTATTTTCGCAATTTCGCTTCTCTTGCTGTTCAACGTGGCCATCACTTGTTCTTTTGCCGTCCCGCCTTCACTTTTCCGCGCTTCCACCACTTGTTCCAACGCGATTTTATCATAAATATCCTCATTGATCTGCCCGGCAAAGGAACGAAACTCCGACAATGAAAGATCGGTCAGATATTTGTCTTCCCGAATGCAGTAAAGAACCAGTTTTCCCACCACTTCATGGGCTTGACGAAACGGCATGCCTTTGTTCACCAAGTAATCGGCCAGATCGGTCGCGTTGGCAAAACCAAATTCGGCATTTTCCCGCATCTTTTTTTGGTTTACCTTCATCGACTGGATCATGGGCACCATCAGGCTGAGCGAGCCGGTCAGCGTCCGTACCGTATCAAACAGCCCCTCTTTGTCTTCCTGCAAATCCTTGTTGTAAGTGAGCGGTAGGGCCTTCAATGTCGTCAGCATCGCCATCAAGTGACCAAAGACACGTCCGGTTTTCCCCCGCACCAGTTCGGGAATATCCGGGTTTTTCTTTTGCGGCATCATGCTGCTGCCCGTACAAAAGGCATCGTCCAAGGCAATATAGTTAAACTCTTCGCTCGCCCACAAGATCAACTCTTCGGACAACCGGGACAGATGAACCATAATCAAGGAACAAATGGAATGAAACTCGACCAGGAAATCGCGATCGCTCACTGCATCCATACTGTTGTCATAAATGCCGTCAAATCCGAGCTGATTGGCCACCATCTTCCGGTCGATCGGAAAGGTGGTGCCGGCGATGGCCCCTGCGCCGAGCGGACAGAGATTCACCCGTTTGAAGCTGTCCTTCAGCCGGTCGATGTCACGCTCAAACATGCTGACATAGGCGAGCAAATGATGCGCCAGCCTGACAGGTTGAGCCCGCTGCAGGTGGGTGTACCCGGGGAGAATCGTATCGATGTGCTGTTCCGCCTTCTCCAGCAGCACCTGCTCCAGCTGCACCAGCAGGCGCACCAGTTCGATCGTCTGTTTGCGCACATACAGATGCAGATCGAGCGCCACCTGGTCATTGCGGCTCCGTCCGGTATGCAGCTTGCCCCCGACAGGACCGATCTCGTCTGTCAGGATTTTTTCGATATTCATATGGATATCTTCATGCTCGACGGAAAAAGCAACTTCTCCCGAACGCACTCTGGCCAAAATCGATTCCAGCCCTTTGATGATTTGCCCCGCCTCTTCCGGGGACAAAATCCCGCACGCGCCGAGCATGGTCACATGAGCGATGCTCCCCTGGATATCTTCCTCGGCCAGTTCCTGATCAAACGAGATCGAAGCATTAAACTCCTCCACCCACCGATGGGTTGGCTTGGTAAAGCGTCCGCCCCAGAGTTTCATTCTCCCCCTCCTCTTTATGCACGCTTGCATAAATATGCGTAGGCAGTCCCCACAATTTAATAAAACCAACGGCTGCTTTGTGATCAAACGAGTCCTCATCCGTATAAGTAGCCAGCTTTTCATTATAGAGGGAATACGGCGACGTTCTGCCCGTCACAGTCGCCTGCCCTTTAAACAGCACCACCCGGACAGTTCCTGTAACAGGCGCCTGCGTTTCCTTGATGAAGGCGTCCAGCGCTTTTTTCAGAGGGGAGAACCAGAGGCCGTCATAGACCAACTCCGCCCATTTTTGCTCAACGGCTGGCTTAAACCGCGCCACGTCCCGTGTTTGCGTCAGATGTTCCAATTCGCGGTGAGCATTGATCAAGACCGTCGCACCCGGCGTTTCGTAAACCTCCCGCGACTTGATTCCCACCAAACGGTTTTCCACATGGTCAATCCGCCCGATTCCATGTTTTCCGGCCAGCTTGTTCAACACGGCAAGCAGTTCGTGGAAAGGCATGCTCTTCCCATCCAGTTTCACCGGAACCCCTTGTTCAAACGAGAGCTCGATCACATCCGGCTCATCCGGCGTTTTGCCGAGCGGATGGGTCCACTCGTAAGCCGCTTCCGGAGGAGCAGTCCACGGGTTTTCCAATTCTCCGCACTCACAGCTTCTGCCCCACAGATTTTGGTCGATACTGAACGGGTTATCGAGATCGATCGGGATGGGAATCCCGTGTTTTTCCGCATAAGCGATTTCCTGTTCCCGCGACATCCCCCACTCGCGCACCGGAGCAATCACTTCCAGTTCGGGAGCGAGCGCGGAGACGGAGACGTCAAAACGCACCTGGTCATTTCCTTTCCCCGTGCAACCGTGCGCCACGGCAACCGCCCCTTCCTCCTTGGCCACCTGCACCAGCACCTGGGAGATCAAAGGACGGGACAATGCCGAAACCAAAGGATATTTTCCTTCATACATGGCATTGGCCTGCAGAGCCGGAATCAGAAAATTCCGGGCGAATAAATCCTTGGCGTCGACAACGATTGATTTGACCGCACCGACTTTCAGCGCTTTTTGTTTGACAAAATCAAGATCCTTCCCCTCTCCTACATCCAGCGCGACCGCAATTACATCAAATCCGTAATTTTCCGAGAGCCACTTTATCGCAACCGATGTATCTAAACCGCCCGAATAGGCCAATACGACTTTTTGTTTTCCCATTCGAATCCCCTCTTAATAAAAATTCATCTTCATGAATTATTATACATTCCTTGCGCAAAAAATCCACCCCCAATTGCAAAAGATAACATTCATGTTTTTGGCAGTGTAAAATCTTGAATATTTCCCATTCCTAAAAAAGCGCGGGGATTCCACTGACCGGCCATCGAATGCGGAGAGGAAGTTCCCGCAACAAAAAAAGACTCCTCTTTATACCAAAGGAGTCTTTCTTTTCCTTACATTGATTTCGCACTGTTCTTCACTTCGGCCGGTACGGTAATTTTCCCGTTAAATTCCCCTTTGAGGATCATTTCCAGGTGCTGGTCGACCGCCAGATCAGAAGCGGATATTTTTGTGTCCACCACTTGTTTCGTCTGCTTGAATGTTTTTGCATCAATCCAGATTTGTTGCTTGTAGTTTTCAATTTTAATCTGGTTCGGGTCGATCGTGATGAAGCCTCCTCCGCTTTGAATCCCCGCGGCAATCTGATCCTTCAACATCTTGTCAAAAGAGGGATCGCTTTTCAGAGCGGCATAATCAACCTCCATCAGATAGGAACCGCCCACTTTTTTCACGGATACGCCCTTGGGCAATACATTGCCTCCCAACTGTTCAATCCATTTATCCAGTTGCTTCAACCCCGAAGCCGGGTCATCGGAAGAATCGAGCGAAGAGGTGTCAACGGCAACCGTCGTCCACCCCTGGGGTGTATGGTTATACATCGCATTATCAGCGACATAGATTTCAACCGGAATCGGGCTTCCGTTCGCATTCACCGTTCCTTTGGTGTGCATGGCCACCGGGTGCGTGGTCACATCGACATTGGTATCCATATTCATATTGACCGTTTGTTGTTGCCCAAACACTTTGGTCTGCGTATTTTGTTTCAATTTCATTTCGTAAGTATAGCCTTTTTCACTCATGGCTTCCACTGATTTTTCGATGACTTCAGTCGGAGTCAGCTCTTTTGGTTTATCAGGGGAATCCGAAGCAGAACAACCACTAACCATGAGTGCACCGGCAACCAGGATACTAGAAACACGTAACCATAAATTGCTCATCATTTATCTCCTTTATTAATAAAAATATAATCTATGTACGATAATATCATAAATAGATGTTTCTGTATGTTTCAATTATGTCAAAAATAGATAATTTTAGATATCCCTTCATAATGTTGCAACAGGGGGTTTTCCCGGTGGTGGGTTATAATAAAAACGATCGGAATTTGTCGCCATCATCCGTGAGTGGAAGTTAGACACGCCGTAAAGGGATTGGTGCTCCTGCGCCCGACATTCAGCAAACTTCCACGGAAAACAGGTTCGATTACACGGATCCAGGGGGGATTCAAGTGATACGCACGCTCGTCTATACCACGGACGGGAAACTGCTGGAAAATATACCGCCGGAAGAAATCCAATCCCTTTCCTTTCAGTGGTATTGGGTCGATTTTAACACCCCGACGATGGAGGAAGCGCACCAACTGAGCCGATTCCCGTTCCATCCGCTGTCGGTGAAAGAGTGTTTGCACGGCCTCTCCCGGCCGAAGCTGGAATACTATGAAAACTACATGTTTTATACCATACACAAATTAAACCCCCATACATGGACAGCAGAAGAGATTGCTCTGTTTACCGGCGAAAACTTTCTTGTCTCATTTCACTATCAGGAGCACGAGGAATTGAACGAACTGTGGGAGCGCCTGCTCTCCGACGATGAAACGAGGAAAAAGGGAATCTCGTTCTTCTTATATAAGGTGATGGACAAGGTTGTCGACCAGTATTTCCCGGTTGCGCAAAAGTTGGAAGAGCGCATTGATGAATTGGAAGCAAAGACGAGACGGCATTCGGCCAAAATCCATTTCCTGATGAACGAAGTATTTACCATTCGCGGACAGTTGCTGTCCCTGCGCCATATAGTCTGGCCGATGCGCGACTTGCTCTACCGGATTCTCAATTCAGAACGGGTTTCGCTGACGGCAAAGGACAGGCCCTATTACCGAAACGTTTACGCCCATTTGGAAAAATTGGCCGCCATGATTGAATCGAGCCGGGAACTGACGGCGGACATCCGCGACAACTATCTCTCGCTCAATGCATACCGCACCAATTCGATCATGATGGTTTTGACCGTGATTACGGTCATCTTCATGCCGCTCACCTTTATCGCCGGCATCTACGGCATGAACTTTGACTATATGCCCGAATTGCACTGGCACTACGGCTATTTCGCCGTACTCGGATTGATGGCGCTGATCGCCTTGTTGATGTACATCTGGTTTAAGAAAAAAGGCTGGTTTAACGAAGACTAGAGAGAATCCAGAGGAGACGCAACTTATGTGGAGAAACATCATTTGTCTGGGAAGCGCACTTTGTCTCACCCTTCTGACCGCTTGCTCCGGTCCGGTGACCCACATCGAGGCCGCCAAGACGGACCCCACCCATTCCCATGAAACAAAGGCTTCCGCCACAAAACCCTCACCTGCCGCACAGATGAAACAATTGGAACAAACGCTCCTAGAGCGATACGGGAGTGAGTCGCCCCATCGGTGGGGAGAACACTTTCCCGGGATTATCGACCGTCTCCCGACAAAGGAGAAAGTCATCGCCCTCACCTTTGATGCATGCGGCGGCAAACACGGGAACGGATATGACCGGGAGCTGATCGATTATCTGAACAAGGAACGGATTCCGGCGACATTGTTCATCAACAGCCGCTGGATTGAGGCAAATCCCCAAACCTTTATGAAACTGGCGCATAACCCTCTCTTTGAAATTGAAAACCACGGGACGGAGCATCGCCCGTTATCCGTCACTGGCCGAAGCGCTTACGGAATCGGGGGAACCAAAAATGCCGCGGCGGTGATCAACGAAGTTTTGGGAAATGACCAGCTGATCACCAGACTTACCGGGCGCAAGCCGAAATTTTTCCGTACCGGAACCGCTTTTTATGACGATGTAGCCGTCAAACTGGTATACGGATTGGGTGAAAAGCCTGTTAACTACGATATTCTGGGTGACGCCGGAGCAACCTACAACACCCGTCAGGTCGAACAAGCCCTGCTCACCGCAAAACCCGGTTCGATCGTGATCATGCACATGAACCAACCAAGCCACGACACGGCAGAAGGCGTGATCAAAAGCATTCCGCTCCTCAAGAAAAAAGGCTTCCGCTTTGTGAAACTGGAAGACTATTTACATTAGCGAAATGCCAAAAACAAACGGCCATCCCAGACGTGGACGGCCGTGACAAATCCGAAAAGCGGTTCAAATTACGGGAACCGCTTTTTTATATGAAAGTGATGCAGTCCGGGGTGTAAAGACCTTCCCCTCCTGTTTTTCTTCTCTTTCATCCTGAGACTGTGCCGATAATCACTTTGCCGAATCATCCGGGATTGGAACAAGATCGAAGATGTCTCCATTTTTAAACGCCTGAACCAACGCACGGAGCCAGGCATAATACTGTTTGGATTTGGCCAATTTTTGCAAGTCCCTTTCCACCAGGGCTGCCTCATCCGGAGACAATTTCGGATCGGTCAACAGATCACGCAGCTTTTGCTCCGTTGAGTTCAGCGCTTTTTCATTGATTTCGATCTCCTTCTCCCATAAATAAACAAAAAATTCAATAAATGAGTGAAACTGGTCCTGTTCTGCCTGATACAAATCCTTGCGGACCCCTTTTTGCCATTTTTTCTGAACCAGTTTTAACCGGGATAATGCCCGGACACCCGTGCTCATGCTCGTCTTGCTCATCCCTGTCAGTTGACGCATCTCATCCAAAGTCATCGGTTCTTCGTGAAAAAACATGATGCCAAAAAGACGTCCCATCGAGGGGCTCAATCCATACATTTCCATCGTTTCCGCCAGCGATTCGATATAGTCGCGGCGGGCTTCTTCCAATTTTTCATAATGCGGCGCCACATATGTCACTCCTTCTCTATCAAATTTCTTGCGTTTTATTCAGAATCAGCCGCGTTTGCATTCACGATTTGGTTAATCAACACATCTGATGAACGACCTGGTTTTCCTTGCAAAGTACTTCACAAATCTTAACCACAAGAAAAATGTTTGTCAAATATGTGAAAGGGCATGGCCGGTCAGGGGCACCCGGCTTCCCTTTCGAGTTTTCATACTTTAATCCCAAAGTTTTGCCGATCAAAAGATGGATGTTTTCTCTACGGAGAGCGGGCTGGGTTGCAGCCGGTCACCAGTCATGATATCGTAAAAGTGTACAGTTTGTACAGAAAAAACTGTACGAACTGTATTAAGAGAGGAGGGAAATGCTTTGCAAACGAAACCGATGTGGATTAACGGCGAGTGGGTTTATGCAGAAGACGGCCAAACCCGGTCCATCATCAACCCCTGCAATCAGGAAGTGATTTCCGTCGTGGCGGAAGGAAACCGGACGGATGCGCAAAATGCAATCAAAGCTGCGCGCAAAGCGTTTGACGAAGGAGAATGGCCCCGGCTGCCCGCCCCGGAACGCGGTGAAAAACTGCGCCGGATTGCCAGTCTGATCAGAGAGGAGAAACATGAATTCGCCCGTCTGGAAACATTAAATACCGGCAAGACACTTGCGGAAAGCGAAGCGGATATGGATGATATCGCCTCCGTGTTCGACTACTATGCCGGTCTTGCCGACAAGGACGGCGGCGAAATGCTTCATTCCCCCCTGAAAAACAGCGAAAGCAAGGTTGTCCGGGAGCCAGTCGGGGTATGCGGGATGATTACCCCCTGGAATTATCCGCTCTTGCAGGCATCATGGAAACTGGCTCCGGCACTTGCGGCAGGCTGCACAATGGTGTTGAAGCCGAGCGAGATCACCCCTTTAACCACGCTGAAACTGGCCGGGTTGCTCGAAAAAGCCGGAATTCCCAAAGGGGTGGTCAATATTGTGACCGGTCCCGGTGAAACCGTGGGGGCTGAACTGTCCGAATCAGCAGATGTTGATCTGATTTCCTTTACCGGAGGAATCGAAACAGGCCGGAAAATCATGAAGGCTGCATCGCGGAACATGAAAAAAATCGCACTTGAACTGGGAGGAAAAAATCCCAATATCATCTTTGCCGACAGTGATTTTGAGACAGCGGTCGATTACGCGTTAAATGCCGTTTTTTTTCATGCAGGACAAGTTTGCTCTGCGGGCGCCAGGCTTTTGATTGAAGAAAAATGGCATGACCGGTTCGTTAAAGCAGTGGTGGAACGAGCCAAACGCATTCGGCTGGGAAGCGGGCTGAACCCGGATACGCAAATGGGTCCGCTCATCTCAGCTGAACATCGGGACAAAGTGGAAAAGTACATCGCCATCGGAATCCGGGAAGGCGCCAAGCTGCTTACAGGCGGGAAACGTCCCGACGGCCCCGAATTCGCCCGTGGATTTTTTATTGAACCGACGATTTTTGACCATTGTACAAGCGATATGCGGATCGTGAAAGAAGAAACGTTCGGGCCCATTTTGACGGTTGAAACCTTTCAAACCGAAGAAGAGGCGATTTCCCTGGCGAATGACACCATTTACGGTCTGGCGGGTGCCGTTTGGACACAAGACATGAACCGGGCTGAGCGCGTGAGCCGCGCCTTGAGAATGGGGACGGTCTGGATCAACGATTATCATCCCTATTTCCCTCAGGCTCCCTGGGGCGGCTACAAACAGTCCGGCATCGGGAGAGAACTTGGAAAAACCGGATTGGAAGAATATACAGAGCAAAAACACGTCTATAAGAACTTGCAACCTCAACCGCTGCGTTGGTTTGGTTAATCAAACATTCTTCAGGAGGGGATCTTTATGATGAGAATTGAACAAATGCTCGAACAAAAAGCGTTTGTGATGCCGACAAAAGTGATTTCTGGCATCGGTGTGTCAAAAAACATCGGGGAAGAAGTTAAACAGCTGAACATTAAAAAGGCCATGATTGTCACCGATCGCGCCCTCTATCAATCCGGGATCATCAAGCCGATTGAGACCCATTTAAAACAGAACGGAATCGATGTTTATGTCTTCCACGAAATCGCCGGGGAACCGGATACCGAGTTGGTCGCCATGGGGTCGAAAACATTTGCTGAGCAAAAATGTGACGGATTGATTGCCGTCGGCGGCGGGAGTTCGATGGATACCGCCAAAGCGATCGGAGTTGAAGCGGTTCACGGTGAACCGGTCATCCACTTTGAGGCATCGGAAAGAGGAAAATCGCTGACAAAGCGAATCCCTCCATTGGTAACAATCCCGACAACTGCGGGAACCGGCAGCGAAGTGACCCAATGGGCGGTAATCAAAGATCCCGTTCGTGAGATTAAATTCAATGTTGGCGGACCTTTGCTCCCTGCCCATCTCGCGGTGATCGATCCCGAACTTCATCTGTCCATGCCCAAACGAATTACCGCAGCCACCGGGATTGATGCGTTATCTCATGCCATTGAATGTTATACGATGAATCAGTCCCAACCATTGACGGATGCTGTCGCCTTGCTGGCGATCGAATATGTCGGCAAATACATTCGCCGCGCTTATGCAAACGGACAGGATCTTGAAGCGCGCTATCACATGGCTCAGGCAGCAATGCTGGCCGGTCTTTCCTATGGAAGCGATTCAGCCGGTGCTGCCCATGCGATGGCGCAAACGCTGGGCGGGATGATCCCGGTCATGCACGGAGAATGCGTTTCGGCGATCTTGCCCGCCGTGATGGAGTACAACTGGATGGGAGCACCGGAAAAATACGCCCGAATCGCCCGGGCACTCGGCGTTACTGTTGAAGGAATGAGTACGGAAGACGCAGCTAAAGCGGCCGTGATCGAAGTGGAAAAACTGGTAAGAGACCTGAATATCCCCACCCTTCGCCAACAAGGGGCAGATCCGGAACAAATCGATCGCTACGCAAAGGCTGCATTTGAAGATCCACAAACCTTCGGCAATCCACGCGACTTGGATTTGGATGCATACAAATGGATTTACCGCCGTTGCTTTGGGCTGGATGAAACCGCATGATCGGCTATGATGCATCAGCAGCCTTCTTGCGCTCCCCTTTCAGTATTTTTCCGACTATCAGGATCACGACGACAATCAACCCTTCCAGCAGAATTTTTACAAGAGGATTGTCTTCAAACAGGGGAGCGATAAACTTCTCATCAGTAATCATGCGGGCAGCCGTGTAAGCGAGAACGGCCGACCCCAGATAAATGATCCACGGGAAGCGCTCGATCACTTTTAAAAACAGAGTGCTTCCCCAGACAACAATCGGCACGCTGATCAGTAATCCCAAAATGACCAGCAGAAAACTGTCATGGGCCGCACCGGCCACGCCCAATACATTATCCAAGCCCATCACGGTATCAGCGACGACAATCGTCCCCACGGCCGCCCACATGTTCTTGGCTGCTTTGACTTCGCCATGATCTTTTTCCTCATACAGCAGTTTGAGGGAAATCCACAACAGGATCAAACCGCCCGCGAGCAGCAGCCCGGGAACCTTCAACAACCATACAACCGCCAATGTGAACAAAATGCGCACGACCACAGCTCCGGCCGTCCCGAGAAAAATCACGCGCTTTTGCTGTTCCCGCGGAAGATTGCGCGCCGCCAGGCCAATCACAATCGCGTTATCCCCCGCCAGAACGAGGTCAATCACCACAATCGACAACAACGCAGTAAAAAATTCCATTGATAACCATTCCACCGGAATCCTCCCCTTCGTTTTCAGTCCCAAAAAATAGAAAAGACCTTTACTTTTACCGAAAAAGTAAAGGTCTTGCCAACAACGTCGCGTTGCCAACAAAGCCGGGGCCTTCCGCCCGTAATGACGACTTTGCTGTAACAGCTACTCCCCTTTAGCTTGAGTGGGTACGATTTATCCGCTTGTCATGTTCTAACCTATCATACAAAAGGTCGTTTGCTTCCGTCAACCGGCTTGCACCCTGGTATGGCGCAGGTTCCGGCTTTTGTAACAAACTGGTCAACATGCCATCCACGGCAAACCCCAAGATCAGGTCCCATTGTTTCCGTACTCCTTTGCCAGACCCACTCACTTGCGTTGACGCCCCATACAACCGGCATCAAATCCATGCGCGATTCCCGCTCCCAGCCCCGGCAGAGGAAAAAGACCCCCGGTTCCGCTTTTCACTTCTTTTGGAAACTCAATTCTGCTTCAACATGGACTTGGCAGTCTCTTCGTATTCTTTCAGTGCAGCCATTGTTTACACGTTTCCGCAAGCTTCCGGAAATAAATTTGCTCTTTAAACAGAAACAACCATTTATAATCAGAATTACAGAACGTCGTGACCGTCCTTCCCTACCGGTGGTGAAATGAATGGAAGAACGAAAAAAAAGATTACTCTTATCTTTGCTCGCAACTGAAACATTTGCTACAACCGAACAATTTGCCGGTGAACTGGGCGTCTCGGAAAAAACAGTTCGCACTGATCTCAAATGGCTGGATGAATGGCTGCAATCCTTCTCTGATGTCCGCCTCATCCGGCAGCCCGGAATGGGGATTTTGCTGGAAGCCCCTTCACACCGGCGGCAGGCAATTTTGAAGGCGCTATCCGAGAATGCGGAAGGATCTTTCCCATCCTCTTCTTTCAACCCGCAAAATCGCAAAATCCTGATC
This sequence comes from Thermoactinomyces sp. CICC 10522, assembly GCF_016055075.1. Classification (NCBI taxonomy): domain Bacteria; kingdom Bacillati; phylum Bacillota; class Bacilli; order Caryophanales; family Thermoactinomycetaceae; genus Thermoactinomyces; species Thermoactinomyces sp. CICC 10522. Next base: position 76,320 of record NZ_JAECVY010000009.1, read on the forward strand.
CTTCAAACGTTGCTGGAGAGTGACGGCTATGTCACCGCCGCACAACTGGCCGACCTGTTTTATGTGAGCAAAGCGACGATCAGCCATGACCTTGCCGAGGTGGAAAAATACTTGTCATCTTTCCGGCTGCAATTGATCCGCAAACCCAACTGCGGGTTAAAAGTGGAAGGGGATGAGCGGAGTCGCCGTACAGCAATGGCCAAATTGGATGCGGAGGAACTGCGAGGATTTCCGCACGGGCAGGGCAGGGGCTACGATGAAGCCCTGATCACAGAGATGATCCGCACCCTGGAGCGTTCCGCAGATTTCTCCTTTACAGATGAAGCTGTCGCCCGTTTGGCCGCCCATCTGGCCATCGCCGTCAAACGGATCAAACTCGGCAAAATCGTCCAATTATCGGCGGAAGAATTGACCGATTTGAAACAGCGCAATGAATATCCGCTCGCGGTCCGGCTGGCGAAGGCCATTGAACAGAAGTTGGCCGTTCGCATCCCGGAAGCGGAGATCGGCTACATGGCGTTACATCTGCTCGGAGCCAAACTCCACTACACTTCATTGGAAAAAGGCGACTCTTTCGAAAACACCTTGGCCAAGCTGGGCCCGGAAACGATGGAAATGGCCGGGAAACTGATCCGCAAAGTAGAGGAGCTCGTCCAACTGCCCCTCTCAGCCGATCAGGATCTGTGGATTGGTTTGGCCATCCATATGCATGCCGCCCTTCACCGGATTCGGCATCGCCTGAGCCTGACCAATCCGATTCTGGATGAAATCAAACGCACGTACCGTTATATGTTTGAAACGCTTGTCTTTGCCGCCAACCCACTGGCCGCTGAATTCGGGAAATCCATCCCCGAAGATGAAATCGGATATCTCACTCTGCATTTTCAGGCAGCGCTCGAACGCTTTAAAGGGAAACAAAAGCGAACGAAAATAATGAAAGCGCTTCTTATCTGCACAACCGGCATCGGCACCTCCCAGCTTCTGGCGGCAAAAATCAGGCGCATCTTTCCGGATTTGCATCTTCTTGATACCGTTTCCATCAAGGGATTGCCAAAAGCGATCGCAGAACACGGCCCCGATCTGCTGATCAGCACCGTGCCGCTGACAAATGCGCTCCTGCCGACGGTTTGCGTGACACCCTTATTTACCGAATACGACCGCGCAATCCTGGAAACAGAGCTGAAAAAACTGTCCGATCAGGAAAACGATCAGCGCCGCTATCCGGTTTTGCGCAAGCTCCTCAAGCCTGAACTGATCCGGCTCGATCTGGAAGCAAACACGCCAAATCAGGTGATTGAACTGTTGGCCGACGAACTGCAAAAACAAGGGTATGTGCATCAGGGTTATGCAGAAAGCGCCCTGGCACGGGAACAACTCTCCAGCACCTGTATCGGCGGGGGTGTGTCGATCCCCCATGGTTTGTGCGACTATATCCAAAAACCGGCAGTGGCCGTCGCCCGGTTAAAGGAGCCCATCGATTGGAATGGCAATCATGTTTTTCTCATCTTTATGCCGGCATTGAAATGGGCGGAGAAAGAAAAGGCGGAGCGCATGTTTGCCGAGCTGGCCGAGCTGGTCGAAAACCCGCCTCTTTTAAACCGTTTGCGCAAGGCAGATTCAGTCGGGCAATTTTTAGAGCATCTGTAAACATCAGGAGGTTGAACGATGAAACTTTTAGCTGTCACCGCTTGTCCGACAGGGATCGCCCATACCTATATCGCTGCGGAGAAGCTGAAAAAAACCGCTGCGGATCTGGGCATAACGATCAAAGTGGAGACAAGGGGTTCAATCGGAGTGGAGAACGAAATTACCCCGGAAGAAATCATGGAAGCGGATGGGGTCATCATCGCCGCAGACAAAGACGTCGAAAAAGAGCGCTTCCGTGGCAAGCGGGTACTGGAGTGTTCCGTCGCCGATGCCATCCACAAGACGGAAAGTCTGATCAAACGTTTTCAAGATGGAGAAGTGCCCGTTTATAAAGACAAAACGGAAAAAGCTGATACGGCAATTCCGGCTGAAGGCAAAGAGCTGAAGCAGGAGTCAAAAGTAAAACGCTATCTCTACCGCGACCTGATGAACGGCGTTTCCTTCATGATCCCCTTTGTGGTGATCGGCGGCCTGCTGATCGCCATTTCCATCGGGCTGGGCGGGGTGCCGACTGACAAAGGCTTTGTGATTCCGGAGCACTCGCTCTGGAAAACCATCAATGATATCGGCACAGTCGGCTTCCAGTTCATGGTGCCGATTCTGGCCGGATTTATCGCCATGAGCATCGCGGACCGCCCCGGACTGGCCCCGGGGATGATCGGCGGCTACATCGCGGCAAACGGCAGTTTTTACGGCAGTGCGGCCGGAGCCGGGTTTATCGGCGGGATTGTGGCCGGATTTATCGCCGGTTATATCGCCAAAGGGCTCAAAGCGCTGAAAGTGCCAAAAATGATTCAGCCGATCATGCCCATCCTGGTGATCCCCCTGCTCACGTCTTTAGCGGTTTCGCTGATCTTCATTTATATTATCGGCGCCCCGATTTCTGCGCTGATGGAAGCACTGACACACTTCCTCAACACGATGCAGGGAGCTTCCAAAATCGTGTTGGCGTTAATCCTGGGAGCGATGATCACCTTTGACATGGGCGGACCGATCAACAAAGTGGCCTTCCTGTTTGGGGCGGCGATGATCGGGCAGGGCAACCCCTACATCATGGGCCCGATTGCCACCGCCATCTGTATTCCCCCATTGGGAATGGGACTGGCCACCTTGCTGAATAAACGAAAATACTACCCCGAAGAGCAGGAAGCGGGGAAGGCTGCCCTGGCCATGGGGCTGGTCGGAATTACCGAAGGGGCGATTCCGTTCGCTTCACGGGACCCGCTGCGCGTCATTCCGAGCATCATGGCAGGAGGAATGGTCGGCTCCGTCATCTCCATGCTCGGGCATGTGGGTGACAGTGTTCCGCACGGCGGGCCAATCGTGATGCTGTTCAGCGCCATTCACAACATCCCGATGTTTATCATCGGCATTATCGCAGGCGTTCTGGTCACCGCCTTTATGGTAAACGCCCTGAAAAAACCAGTCTCAGATCAACAATAGGAGTGAATTACAGTGAACTTGTCCCAACTGATCAACCATGATCTCATTTTGCTCGACGTAACCGCGGACACGAAAGACAGTGTGATCGAAACGCTGGCGGCACAATTGAAGCAAACCGGCGCCTTGCACGATATCGAGGCGTTTAAAGAAGCGATCTTCGCCAGGGAAAATCAAGGACATACCGGCATTGGCTTCGGTGTCGCCATCCCGCACGGAAAATCGGACGCAGTCAGCACTCCCAGAGTCGCCTTTGCCCGGACGGTTTCGGATGTGACCTGGGATGAACAGAGCGGCGAACGGGCACAGTTGATCTTCATGATCGCCGTGCCGGAATCGCAGGCGGGAAATGAGCATCTGAAAATCCTGCAAATGCTTGCGGTCAAATTGATCGATGACTCCTTCCGGGCGAAACTTCTCTCCGCAACCAGCAAAGAAGGCGTGTATGCCCTCTTGACTGAGGAATAGTGACACATCGTTCTGACCAAACCGGGAGCCCGTGATCCAACGCTCCCGGTCATCTCCGTTCTCATCCTCCAAGACCTCGGTATTTTCCAACGAAAGGAGCGAGTCCATTGCATCGCTATCCCATTTTTTTAAAGCCGGTATTTAAAGAGCGGATCTGGGGAGGAACAAGGCTGAAAGAGGAATTCGGCTATGATATTCCCTCCGGGCAAACCGGCGAATGCTGGGCGATCTCCGCTCATCCCCACGGCCAGAGCATCGTGAAAAACGGCCCTTATGCCGGAATGACGCTCGGCGAGCTCTGGTCAGAGAAACCCGAATTTTTCGGCATCAGCGACAAAGCGGACACCTTCCCGCTGCTGACCAAAATCCTTCACGCTTCCAGCGATCTGTCCGTTCAGGTTCATCCGGACGATGCCTATGCCAATCTCCATGAAAATGGCGAACGGGGCAAAACAGAATGCTGGTATGTGATCGATTGCGACGAGGGAGCGGAAATTATCTACGGACATACGGCTCATAGCAAAGAAGAACTGATCTCCCGCATCAAACAGGGCGACTGGAAAACACTCCTGAAACGGGTCAAGGTAAAACCGGGGGATTTTTTCTATGTTCCCAGCGGCACCGTGCATGCCCTGGGCGCCGGCACCCTGATCCTGGAAACGCAGCAAAACTCGGACACCACGTACCGCCTTTATGACTATGACCGGACCGATGCAAACGGAAACAAACGGGAATTGCACCTCAAACAGGCGATTGAGGTGATCAACGTCCCCCATGAAGAGGCGAAAGTGGAACCGCATGTAAACGTACAGAAAGGCGGAACCATCACCACCCTGGTTCAGTCCCCGTATTTCACCGTGCAAAAATGGGAGTTGGACGGGGTCTTTCCCCACCCTGTCACTTCAACTTTTCTTTTGACCAGTGTCATCAGCGGTTCAGGGGAATTGAGCCGGGAAAATGAAATCGTTCCGCTGACCAAAGGAGACCATTTCATCCTTCCGGCCGGATACGGTCCCTTTAACATCAGCGGGAAACTGACCTTGATCGTTTCCCGGGTTTGACGGTTTGATCAAAAAAAGCCGGCGGGATTACCCACCAGCCAATATGGTTCGGGGAGGAAAGAAGGCAAAAGAGAGATCGTTTAAATTTGTTACGTCGTTTCAGCCAAGTCTTACTCAACTTCCGTATGATACGGCAAAACATGATCTGCCACTTTGTCAACCACCGGGGATCCCGGTGCCTTTTTTACTGGCACAGACGTTTTCACTTTGCTATCATAAGGTTGCGAGGAAACTTTATCATTTATATCCTGTGACGTCTGTGAAATGAGGGACTGTGCATTGGTTTTCCCGTTAAGGGCACGATCATTCGCTTGTTTCACAACCGTTTGCGCTTGCGCTGTGATGGCGTTGGCGCTTTTTTTGTTTGCTTTTCAAGCTTCGTCTTGCTGCCTGTGCTGTCTTTTGCTTGATTTGCGAGCGTTTCGGCCCGATCATTGTTCGCGGAAACTTTTTGTTTGGCCAAGAAGGGAACAGCTTGTCCATTGGCAGTCATTTGTTCTGTTTGACCGGTAAAGTCAGACAACAGCTTATCCTTGATCACACCAAACCCGGAGGCAACTTCTTCATTGCTTCCTGAAACGGATGCCGGAGCTTCGGGAGATACCGGCTCCTTTGCTGTTTCAATCCGGTTCACTTTTTCAATCGCTGCCGGTTTGACCTGATTTACCGGAGGTTTTGCCGGAATGTGATTCGCATGCAAACTTTGCGCATGAACCGTTCCGGAAAATGCTCCCCCAGCAATAAACACCGTTGCAGCCAGTGAGCAAGCCATTCCCCTTTTGGGTTCCAAACAGATCAGCTCCTTTCTTTATGTAGTGCGTTAATACATTCACTAGTTTACAAGAAAAAGATAGAAATAAAAAGGTAATATTGCCAATGTTAAAAATATATTCAAACACCTCAAAATCGCTTTCATACTAAGGGACGAATCCCTTTTCCGGTTGGTTGCAGGAAAAGGGATTGTTCAATTTTTGTTCAATACGAATCCATTATTTTACTGACGCGCATGGTCCACACGGTTCAAATCATGCAGCCGGAATCGTTGCAACCGACCACGGGTCTGCGACTCGTCCATAAATGAAAAAAGACCCCAAAGGGTCTTGAGTTTTTTGGAAAATTTTTTACACATAGAGGTGGAAGTTTTTCTGCAGCGGCCTTTGTGACGTAGAAACCGGGAGCAAAGAAAAGCATCCATCCCCGTCGTCCACCGTGAAGTCTGAAGCACCGCAATCGGATCTTTTCTGATGCCGTCCAAGGCAATTTCTTTGCTCTTGATGCAGGCCGTTTTCTTCTTGTTTATTCCGGTTGATCCTGTGCCTGCACCTTGCCGGTATAGTAATAGACACCGGCATAAATCGTTCCCGTTTCCGGCTTGGTCTCATCTGTATAGCGATAATCCCAGCTGACGACAGTGACGAGGCGTTCATTGTTGTAAAGGTTCTGCAACAGATCGGTAAACTGGCTTCTCGTTGCCTTTACCTCCAGTTTCACCCAAATCGGCTTGAGATCGGGAGACTGAACCAGGTTCAGTTCCTTCGCCAGCTGCTCCGTACTGTACGAATCGTCTGTTATGGTGTCAGCCCCGCTCTTCTGTACCCGGAGCGCTTCACTTATGTCGCCGACCAGCTCCAGATGCAGGGGGACGGCCCCGGCCTTGGTGATGTCCTGCTCCAATTGCACCATGAATTCGGGGTGGTTCTCACCTGCCGGCACTTGTTTGCCCAGTTGCTCCCGTTCAAAATCGGAAAGTCCGAGCGGCAGAGACCAGGTGATGCTCATATATTTTTCATAGCGCTTCAGATTGGCATTCAGCGCCGTTTCTTCCTGCCGCAGCATCTCAAACTTCAGATAAACCGGCCTGATCTCAAAATAATAGAGGATAAGCCACAGAATAAGTCCGATCGCGACCGCACTCAAAAGAGTTGTCCCTGACTTCCATCTCCTTGGGGAAACAGGCTTTCGAATGGCAGTTCCCCCCTTTGTTTCGCATTTTGCTCGTCTTCGGCTTCATCGGGATCTGTCTCTTTCAGATCAAAATGAAAGCGGACGATCACCCCATTTTTATTGTCATTGGTCTTCACCGACAGATCCGTACAGGAATCGCCGATGCAATCAATCCATCCCTGTTGAACCTTGTCACGGTTCCCGTTTACCGTTTTATTGACAAAATCGGATGCAACGGCTGCATCGGAAAACAAGCCCCAGCCATACAGCCGGTTGCCCACGCCGCTCAGTTCAAACAGTTTCGTCTGTGGCGGCAACGAGCCCATCAGCGCCTCGACTCCCTGCTGCCACTCAATGCGCTGCTGATCCGCTTTCCTTACCGTATCCCGGTAGGCAAACTCAGCGCCGTGTTCCTTGAAAAACTTCTTTTCGGCCCGTTCCTTTTCCATCGCATCGTTTACCGTTTTCCGCTTGGACTCCACCCGCTGCTCCATTTGTTCCACTCTTTCCTTCAACTTGTCATTCACCAGTTCGATGCCCGCCACTCCTGACACGAAAATGACAAGAATCAAAGAGAGCCATAGATAAAACCAGCGTTTAACCAGCGGTTGCCTTGGCAGAAAATTCATGGTTGCAGCACCTCCCCCTCGCGCAAAACCAAGCCCAGCGGAACGGAAAGGGAGGTGCCGACCCAACGGGAGGCCTTTTCTCTCAAGCGTTCGGTCATGACCAATTCCGCGGGCGGGGCAACACTGACGGCTGCTTCAGTCTGTTGGTTCAGCCAATGTTCCAGCAGATACAGATCCAATCCTTCTCCTGTGAGAATCCACTGTGCTCCCGGCTTAAGAAAACGTCTTTTCCCTGTTTGATCCATCCACTCTGTCAACCGCGAAAAAAGCGCCCTCCCATAGCGCGCCACCTCCGATTCCTCCTGCAGAACCGGCTTTAACGGATCCGGATACGGACGGTCTGCCCCGTCGAGAAAGAAGGTAAGCGGCAAGTGAAACGGACGGATATCGGTGAATTTTCCATCGACAAAAAAACTGACTTCCACTTCCGTCTTGGAAATTTGCACAATCACCGTATGAGCCGAAGCGATCTCTCTGCTGGCATTGATCCAACGAAATAGCGAAAAAGGAGACAGATCGATATGAGTCGGATCCAGACCGCAATAGCGAAGCACCCTGGTCAAGGTGTCGATATACGACTTGGAAATCAGGGCCAGCAAGATTTTCTGCTCGTCCCCATCGGCCCAGACATGATCGACCAGCTGGTAGTCAAACGCCGGATCGGGAAAAGGCAAATCCAACACAGAAAGCAGGTGCTCCTCAATCCACCTGCGGTATTTCCGCTTGGGCATCTCCGGGACGGTCACGTGTTTGAACACCACTTCATGACAACTGATCCCGACATGAACCCGCTCCGTATGCAATTCACGCCCCAGCAGCGCCTCCTGAATCGTCTGAACCAGCTCTTCCCGCTCCAAAAATGCCGCATCCTTGGACCAGATCCCCGGAAAGGGATGGACGACATACTGCTGAAGCGTGATTCCCCGACGATTCCTTTTCACTTCCGCCAGCTTGAAATAAGAGGGCGATAACTCTATGCCAATATGATAGGCCATACAAAAATCTCCTTTATTCCCTTTCGATCTTTTCCCGGATCGGAGAAAGCAACGCAAATCCTCTCTATTTATTTCACAACTTTATTCGTTCATCCCTCTATTTTTATATCATTATCACAGAAGTTTCCCATTTGTCCATGAGTTCACTGCATTTGAATAGTTGCTTCCGAAACTAACCGAATTCATTCCCGTTTTCGCAAACAATGGAATACATCCATGTCTTTTTGGCGCAACTGACCGGCCAGGAACGGGAATCAAAGGGGGCGCCCCCACATTCTCCCCTTACGACACCTTCACAGAAAAAGACTCCCAAAATCATTCAATCGATCCAGCAAAAAGAATGAAGTATCTTGCATAAGAAATAAAATTATCCATTAATAAACAATTTTTATTTAAAATTTAAAATTTAAAATTTGTAATCTAAATGTAATTAAAACTATCTTGCAAAGCGAAAAGGACGGAGGTAAATTTATTTCGTAAATCTGAAAATGTTATTACAAAAAAAGACAATTCTATGAAAAGCGAGGGATGCGTTTGCAGTTCTTCTACTCCAGGCATTACTTGCCTTACCGCAGAATGATCTTTCTGGCCGTCATTCTCACCCTGATATTCACCTTGTGGCCAGACTGGGTTTATCAGGCCCTGGCTGCACCGGATCCCAAACCGGTGGAAATCGAAGCCTTGCGCACGGAAAACTCCAAAACGTTCCTCAATCCGGACCAAAAGACCTATGTATTGAAGGAATATTCGGAACCGATCCACTATAAGCAAAACGGCAAATGGGCAGATATCGACAACCATGTCGAATCGGCGGGAAAGAGCGCCCTGGACTCGGATCTCCCCTATATCAACCGCGGCAATAAATTCCGGGTCGGCTTTGCAAACCACAGCCGCGGAAAAAAAGTGGTGCGCTTCCGACTCGGACAAGCCGAAGCGGATTTCGGCCTGACCGGCGGAGCAAACACCACAGCACAGAAAAAAGAGAACATGGTTACCTATCCCGATGTGTACCCGGACACCGATCTCACCTACACTGTCACCAACACCGGTGTCAAAGAAGGATGGGTACTGCACAAATACACGGGACAATCTGTATATACCCTTTCCTTGAAGACAAAAAACGTGCAACCAAAAGAACAGGCTAACGGCTCGGTGGCATTTGTGGATGCCAAGGGAAAAACGCTGTTCACCATCCCGCGGTCGATGCGAAAAACGCCACCTCCGACAAGGTGCAGTTTTCCTTGCGAACCGAGGGAAAGAACACCTATATCGATCTGAAACCGGACGATGACTGGCTCAAAGACTCCAGCCGTGCTTACCCGGTTACCATCGACCCGTCCATTTCGGTACAGGGATCGGACAAGACCTTTGACGCCAGCATCAGCAGCGCAACCGCTGCGCAAAATGTCAATTTTGCCGGCGATCCGTATCTCATCACCGGAACCTACACCGATTCCATCTATGGCACAGGAGTATACCGCTCTTACATCAAATTTGGACTTGCTCCCTTATTGAGCTCGGCTAATATTACTTCCGCCAAGCTTACATTGTATCAATATTCAACAACCCAGCCGGAACAAGTTGACCTCTACTCTGTGGCAAGCGATTGGACATCGACCGGGATCAAATGGACCCAAGTGCCTGCAACAGGGACTCTGATCACCAGCACCAACGTTTCTGATGTGGGTTTCTATGATTTTGACATTACCTCTTTGGTCAAACAGTGGTATGGTGGGACCACTTCCAACTATGGGGTGATGTTGCGCCTGAATAAAGAAAGCGACAACCGCAAGTCATTCCGCTCCAGCGATTATGCGACCTATCCTTCGCAAAAGCCGATGCTGACCGTCACTTACACCATCGACCCGATCGGGGTGGAAAGCTTCTGGACTTCCGCCGTCACCAATGTCAACACCTATAACGGCAACTTTTACCTGGAAGATTCCGATGTCAGCATTGATGGGCGCGGCACCGGGCTCTCCATCGACCGTTCCTACAACAGTCGGTCCAAGTCCAGCGGGATTTTCGGGTACGGCTGGACGTCCAACCTGGAACAAAGCCTGAGGATGAGCTATAGCGGGCCGATCGTCTATACGGATGCGGATGGCACCACCCATACCTTTGCACCGGAGTACGGATCGGAGGGAACTCCCACAGGGACGTATAAGGCTTCCGGAGGAGTCAACCTCACTCTGGTGAAAAACGGGGACAACACCTTTACCATCATCACGCCGGATCAGACCAGGTACAACTTTAATTCATCGAAAAAACTGGCCTCGATCGTGGACTCGTCCCGCAAAATAGCTAAAAATAGTTCAGCCAAGTACAGCTTTGACGGTGACAACCGTCTCACCAAGAAGGTCACCCAGGGCGGAAACAGCACCACCACAACGTATACCTATGATGATGCCGCCCAACTCACTACCAAGGTCAGCCAGCCGAACGGCAACACGGTCGAATACGGCTATGACAGCGTGAACCGGCAAAATTCGGTTTCCTACAATGGAACGCAAGTCTACAGCTTCCAATATGACGCGAACAACAATCTCACCAAGGAAACGGACGAAACGACGGGCACATCGACCAACTACAGCTATGACGCCGACAATCGCCTGACTTCCGTTCAGGAGCCGAACAGCAACCAGACCGATTACACTTATGATGCGAACGGCAACGTCACCCAGCAAAAGCTGACCGCCGGCAGCACGGTGATCACGCAAGGATTTGCCTACAACAGTAATAACCAATTGACCAAAATCACGTCCAACGGGGCAAACCAGGCCTGGTTTAACTACAACGAGCAAGACCAGGTGGCCCGCCGCAAAACAGCCGACGGCAACATGACCTTTAACCGCTACAACGGCGCCGAGGACTTGGTGGAACGGGACATCTTCGACAAATACGGCAACCTGCTCTACAGCTTTGTCTACGCGTATGACAACAAGGGGCGGATCACCTCCGTGACCGAAACGGATGGCACCAACCCGCCAAAAACGACGTCTTACCAGTATGACGCACTGGACCAATTGACCAAAGAAACCCGGCCAGACGGAACGGTGATCGAATACACCTATGACGAAACGGGCAACCGTCTCACCAAGAAAGTCACCCAAGGCGGAAACAGCACCACCACAACGTACACATACGATGATGCTGACCAACTCACTTCGGTCAACGGCACGAACTATACCTACGACGCCAACGGCAACCTGACCAGCGATGGCAGCAAAACCTATGTCTACGACGCGGCCAACCACCTGATTCAGGTGAAAGACAGCAGCGGCAACACCATCGCCTCGTTCACCTACCGGGCTGATGGCATGCGCAAAACCATGACCACCGCTTCCGGCACGATCACGTTCCACTATGACCAAAGAAATAATGTGTCTTATGAAACCGATCAAAGTGGGGCGGTTGTCGCCAGCTACACCTACGATGATAACAATCTTCCCGTCAGCATGACCCGGGGCGGAAAAACATACTTCTACCAATTGAACGGTCATGGGGATGTAGTGGCACTCACAGATAGCACCGATGCCGTGGTAAATACGTATACCTACGATGCCTTCGGCAACCTCGTCGGCCGAACCGGAACGGTGGAAAACCCCTATACCTATGCAGGGTACCGCTATGACAAGGAAACCGGATTGTATTACTTGCAAAGCCGGTACTATAATCCAGAGACGGGGAGGTTTTTGACGAGGGATACGTTTGATGGATTTGTAAACGAGCCGTTGAGTTTGAATAAATATGTTTATGCGGAAAATAATCCTATTTCCAATGTAGACCCATCTGGTCAATGGTCTTGGGGATGGAAATCCTATTTAAAAAGATTGCTAAATTCGATTGTTAGTGCTATTTTTAGTGACCTTCGCGCAAATACTTTAACTGATTTGGCATTTTTCTTTACCGGTGGGTTTGGCTCAGCGATTAGATCTTTTATGGGAATTAGGGCTTTATCGAGAGAGCTTCATTTTTTCGATGTTCATTTTGGAAGGTTAGTATTTAGAAGGTCAATCTTCTCCTTCATACGTGGAGCGATAGGTGGATATGCATTAGGCAAGGTAGCAAATATTGTAAGTTATGTTTCTTCAGTTGGTAATAAGTTGTTTGCATATGAAACTTGGTTTGATCATACGAGAATTGGTAGATATATTGACAATAAATTAACAGTAATAGAAAGATATCTTCACCGATTGGTGAATAGATGGTGATATTTAGAAGGCTGTTGACCAATGTCATCAGCCTTTTTCTAAGAAATTGTTATTATTAAAAACCAAAATATTGGGGGATTTGTGATGGCAGTCTACCTTTATAAACGCACTTCAATTTTACTCATGATTATTTTAGATGTCATTACATATAATTTCTATTCTTGTTATTGGTATTTTTCTAGAAGGAAAATGCTTAAGTCCGATTTTTCCGAAAGGGAAATAACTTGGGAACCTTATTTTTTGTTGATCGTTAACACTTTAAATTTGTTATTAATTCTTATTGAGGTGTTTATGATAGATAAAAACCCTTTGATGTTGGTTGGGATTTGGATAAAACATAAAGATATATTTATGATAAATGGCTTACCCCCATTTACCATAATCGCTTCAATCATTGTTGCTTTTCGATACAGGGCCATCTTAAATCTACAGGTGATTTCAGGAAGAATAAGTGGGTTCTTTACTTTTCTTTTTCAAGAGTTTTATCTTCAATATTGGATCAACAGACAAAACGAAATATCTTGATTTTAATTTCACGGTTTAACCCCTCCTCGTATAGTTAATTTAAGCCCACCAAAATTGTTACAGCCGTCTTATAATTGACCTAGGATCGCCGAAAAAGAATTGACCCACTCCCGTCGAATAAATCCCCTTCGAAACGAAAACGCCAATTTTCTTCGGAGGGGGACTTATGTTAGGGAGTGGGACTGTGATTAAATTACACGAATTGAAGGCGACTGGCAAGAGTATTCGGGAGATTTCGAGAGAAGCGGGATATGCCCGAAATACCGTTCGGCGGTATCTCCGCACTCAGGGGCTTCCGGAGCGGAAGCCCCGGCCGATGATGACAACAATCTGCCTGTGAGCATGACCCGGGGCGGGAAAACGTATTTCTACCAATTAAATGGTCATGGCGATGTCGTCGCACTCACCGATAGCACCGGTGCCGTGGTAAATACGTATACCTACGATGCCTTCGGCAAACTCGTCAGCCAAACGGGTACCGTCGTCAACCCCTATACCTACGCAGGCTACCGCTACGATAAGGAAACCGGATTGTATTACTTGCAAAGCCGGTACTACATGGGACGGTCTTTAACCCGGTTCGGTTCCACTTCACCCGTCATTTTGTATGGAAGTTTGGTAGGCTTGTCTGGAAGCAAGATAGAAGCGATCGCCAAGACAGCGGTATTTTGCCGCTGTTTCTTGGAACCGTGAAAGCGGCTTGGGCGCTGCCACCCACCATGACCCGATTCTATTATAACAAAAGGGTTCTCATACTCCTAATCGCAAAAGGCGCCGTAATCCACCAATTTGGTGATGCGTACTGTGATTCACGATCCCCTACTACATGAAACCGCAGACTGAGTTCCAATTTGTGATGATCGGGATGAGATTGCCCAGTGGTGCAAACAGATTCTCTTGAATGATAATCATGTGGTCATAATTTTTGATTTTCATTTTCTCATCTCCTTGTTGTGGTTAATTTGATTATACTCTGATAATTAGTAAAAACCTACCCAATGGGTGCACTTTAGCAGAAAAAGGCTTCTAATCGCCTCTTGTGGTCTATCATAGTGCAGATGACTTTTTGATTTTCCGCCGTTTTTACATCTTCCTTTTTAAACGAAAACGCCAGTTCGTCCACATAGAGAGAAAGTCGAAAGATCAGAAAAAAGTGAATCTGAATTAAACAAGATTAACGATTTCATCATTTTTCCATGATATAATCACAGTAAGGAGGCATTCGGATGGATGACTTGATTAAGTTTTTGCAGGAGGAATTCGCGAAGATCCACGAGAAGATGGATCAGCGTTTTGAGAATATCGACCAGGAGTTGGCCGCGATCAAGATGCGACTTGGTGATGTGGAGCGGGTGGTCAGAGAATCTGCAGAGGATATTCTCGAAAATCAAGTGGAGGAAGTGGCTCGCCACAATCTTCATGAGGACAAAATTCAAGCATTGGAAGCTACCACGTTTCGGATTGACAAATCGGTACTGGCATTGAAGAAACGGGTAGAGAAACTGGAAAAAGGAAAGTAAATTGGTATTTCGGTATTGGATTGGCGAACACCGGAAGCTTCGAAAAGAACCCAAGGGTTGTTCGGAAACGCCAAAGCCCGCAAAAATAAAGGGGAATCAGGCTTTTGGGATGGAGGTGATCCAGTTAAAAAATCCCGAAACTTGGGCAAATCGAGGAGGTGTTCGGAAAATCACGGATAAACTCAATAACATTAAGGAGTACAGTGAACGCTGGATCAATAAATACACCTCAGGAGAGAGGATTGAAACGGCTCTTGAATCCATGATCGATGCTAGTGGGCGGGATCAATAAATACACCTCAGGAGAGAGGATTGAAACTGGATCAATACAGACGCAGATAAGCCTCATAAAAAGGATCAATAAATACACCTCGGGTAGGAGGATTGAAACAGGGTACGGTCTTCGTCTTCTAAGATAACAAATAAAAAAAGCGACTTCGCTATCGCTCTTCAATAAAAAACTTGACTATCGCTTCCTTTGATTTCTTAAAAAGCTTGCCCCTTTTTTGGGACAGGCTTTATTTTTTCTTTAGTAAGGAGTAGAAGGAACGATTCTGGGCCTAAAAGAGACGCTCGACACTCCTGATAAAATAAAATGACCGCTCCGCCATAAAAACGGAGCGGTGAGAACTGTATTTCAACGATGGATCGACATTCATTTTACCACAACGAGGGGTAATGAAAAAGAGATTTTGGCGAACAGATCTTTCAAAGAAACTGATTAGGATCCATTAAGGGACTGGGGTCTTCTACAGTGAGGGGGTTTTTTTGCTCATTATGTCCTTTTTCATTTATTCACTGTGCGTATTAATAGTGAGGGGGAATTTTTTTCATGATTTTTGCGCGAGCACCCCTGTTGGGCTCGTATATTAGAAATGAGGGGATAAAAATATCCCCGTTTATGTGACAGAAGCTGATTTGCCTCGTATATAAGGAATGAGGACGTCCAACTCTGGGCGTCCTTTTTTTGATCCAAAGGAGGGATTTGATGAGACAACCGGTGACTTGGGAGCAGTTAGGTATCATCTTGGCCATCATCTCTCTTGTTGTGGAGTTGATGAAATAAGCTGCCCGGAATACCTGGGCAGCTACTTTAAATCGATGTGAGCGAGAATCCATGGATGGGAGGAAAAAAATTCACTCCCGTGTGTGCAATTGGGTTTTCGCGTCGGTAATGTATATTGAACGACAAAACTAAGGGGGCCACACCATGGGAAACAAATATATCACCTGGGAGCAAGTGATGGTAATGATCGGACTAGCCCAGATTCTGATTGAACTGTTGAAGAGATAGAGGGAAGCCGCCGATTGTTCAGAGAACCCCCAAAAAAAAGAGGCTGCCCCATCGAGGGTAGCCTTAGGTTTCGGGGTGATTTGGATTCTGACGCTTCATTTCTTTTATTCGGGATTTTGATTCATTTTTTGACCATCCTATGATAAAATGTCAAGTAGATCGAAGCAAATTTCGCTTCTTTTTCTTAAAATCAAAAGTTGCGTAAAACATACCTTTTCCGCAACCTCTACATAAATCGCGAACGAAAAAATCGAGTCTCACGGAGGTGCTAAGCGTGAAAAAAAGTTGCGTAAAACTCATTGATGCGTTTTTAACCCATCTCGAAGAGGAAGGAATGAGTCCAAAAACGATTCGAACGTATCGAAACATCCTTTCGCAATTCGAAAAATTCGTCACGAAAAATGGTGGCGACTTGAATAACCTCACTCGGGTCGATATCCAAAGTTATATGAATGACATGGAACAGGAAGGCAAAAAGCCATCCACGATCAACAACCATTTTGCTTGTTTATCCTCTTTTGCTCGGTTCCAGAAAAAAACCTATATAATGGAAGGAATTCGTCGACCAGAAGTTCGCAGAACCCAGAATATCGCGCCCAAGTCGCTGGATCGCAATGAGCGAAACCGAATTCTGCGGGAAGTGGAGAGAGAGGGGAAGCGAAGAAATATCGCCATCGTTTACATGCTGCTCTATACCGGATTGAGGGTATCCGAATTGGTTGCCTTGAACCAAGAGGATGTCACCATGGGAGAGCGATCAGGGAGTGTGCTGGTGAGAGAAGGGAAAGGAAGTGTCTCCCGTCGGGTCCCGTTGCCGGTTGAGGCTCGTTTTCATCTTAGACGGTATCTGGAGGAACGAAGAGAGAAAGGGACACTCGATTTACCGCCCCTGTTTCTCTCCAATTATCAGAAACGGATCAGCGAGAGAAGTGTCCAGGACATGCTAGCCAAAAAGTTCAACATCCACCCCCACATGTTACGGCATACCTACGGCAGGGAGCTGGTGGCTAATGGAATCGATATTGCCACGGTTGCGGAACTGATGGGGCATTCGGATATTAATGTAACCCGACGATATGCAAAGCCAACGGAGAGGGAATTGGAAGAGGCGGTATCAAAAGTGTTTGGATGAAAGAAGCTGCCCTGGTATTTTGGGCAGCTCTATTGATAATAACAGGGTATTCAATGTCCGGTTATTCACTTGAAAAAGACTGCTTCAAAACCGATTGGAGCAATTGTTCTGCCGCTTTTTGACGTTGAATGATGGTTTCTTTCAGACGGTCACAAAAGGTCATGAGTTGATCAACTTTGGCGACGATCCGTTTTTGTTCGTTTAGGGGTGGTAACGGAAACGGGAAGTTCACGATCTTCTGCTTAGAGATATTTGGCTGAGCACCGCCCATACCTAGTCTAATTAGACTGGATCGAGATGCTTTTAAAAAGTAAAATAAGTACTTATTTGAAATCAAAAAAGGAGAGCATGCGCAACAAGCCTGATTGGTAGTAGCTTCAATCTCTAAAATACCTACCTTTCCAATCGTAGCACCATACATTGCTATAAGTACTGAACCTGGTTTATTGACCCGTAATGAACACTCTTTTAAAGCCAGCTCCGTAATTTTCTCTTGAGAATCCAATATGTAGCCATCATTAAGTTCTCCTGTTTTTAACCAATGAATTGTACCATTATAATATTGAGGGTTTGTCCGATTAGGTGTAGCCCCAGCTCCCCAATCTCCTATCTCACCTAATCTCACCCACTCCCATCCCTGCGGAATCTCATAAGGAATCTTTTCTTGCTCAATCGGTGGCAACGCCTTCTGCTTTCGAACCTTCCCCTCTTTTACCAACCTATTTTTCTCTTCATCAATCCTCTCCAACAACACGGAAGCCGGTTCATCATTCTGGTCCTGCGGCACCAACTTCCCCCGTATCGCCGCATCCAAAATTAGCTTCCTTAATTCCTCCACAGCTTCCGGTGTATCGAACAACGTCTCAAATTTCTCTATCAGCATCTTATTTCGACCCTTCCAATATCTTGGCCAGTTCCTCTTTCAACTGGTCTTTCACTTGTTGAACCTGAGCCACAGCTTCTTCATATTTCTTAAGTGCTTCTTCTGGGCTTAACAATTCTTCTTCCTCGGTGTGAGGATTCTTCTGATCCAAGTTGTATCCCTGTTTAATAATATCCTCCACCGTTACCTTCCAGGCATACTCATTCTCAACCCGATTGTTCCACCACGCTTTTTCCCTGTCAAATTCTTCAATTCGAATTGGTTTTGTCTTGGAATAAGACTTCATGCCTTCAGGATAAGGATGCTCAAAGTACCAAATTTCTTTGGTAGGCTTTCCTTTCTCAAAGAACAAGAGGTTGGTCTTAATCCCCGTATACGGAGCAAAGACCCCATTTGGAAGTCGGACAATAGTATGTAAGTTGAATTCCTGCAAGAGTTTCTCTTTGATTCGTGTCTTTACACCCTCTCCAAACAGGAATCCGTCAGGCAAAACAACCGCAGCACGGCCATTGTCTTTAAGAAAATGCATGATCAAGACCATGAACAAGTCGGCTGTTTCCTTTGTTCTAAATGAACTTGGGAAGTTGGCTTGAATGCCATCTTCTTCGACCCCGCCAAACGGAGGATTGGTGAGAACCACGTTCACCCGTTCGGCCTTGCTGTAATCCCGGAGTGGGCGAGCCAAAGAGTTTGAATGAACGATGCTAGGAATATCCACTCCATGAAGGATCATGTTGGTTGTAGCCAGAATATGCGGAAGCGGTTTTTTCTCGATCCCTCTGACTGTTTTCGCGATGAGTTCATGTTCTTCCACCGATTTCACTTGTTTTTTCAAGTGATCTACCGTGTTGGTCAAGAAGCCTCCAGTGCCACATGCCGGGTCCAACACTACTTCCCCGATTTGAGGATTGACCATGTCCACCATAAACTGCGTAACGGCACGAGGGGTATAGAACTCCCCTGCATTGCCGGCAGATTGCAGATCTTTCAGGAAGCTTTCGTAGATATCGTTAAAGAGGTGCCGATCTTCCGAACTGTTAAAGTCGACCTCGTTCAGTTTATTAATCACCTGACGCAACAACGTTCCAGACTTCATATAGTTAAAGGCATCTGCAAAGACTTCCTTTACCATGAAACCACGAGGGTTATCTTGCGGAGTGTACGGAAGATTCTTCAATGTAGGGAACAGCTTGTTGTTGACGAAATCCAAAAGTTCATCCCCCGTCATCCCTTCATCATCCGCTGCCCAATCACGCCACCGGAAATCTTCTGGGATGGGAGATTGATAGTTGTCCGACAGCAGCTCCATCTCTTGGTCTTTATCATCCAAGATTTTCAGGAACAGCATCCAGACTAGCTGGGCGATGCGCTGTGCATCGCCATCCACCCCAGAGTCTTGACGCATGATATCCTGAATCGACTTAATTACATTGGTGATTGTCATATCCTGTCTTCCCTTCCTCTATGCGCTGTACAATCGCTTCTTCAACTGCTGAATCGTTTCAAGGTATTTGTCTTTGCCTTTAAAGAGTTTAATAATTTCAACCGGAGACCCGATCTCGGTAAAAGGAGCAATCCGAAGGATCTCCATCGACTCAATATCTTCGATGCCACCTTCAGCATAACGGTCTAACAAGGCATCAATCACACGTCTGGCCTTCGCCTCATATTTATCAAAGTAGCTGTCCTGTCTGGCCTTCCTAGCCCGTTCACTTCGAGTCAAGGGTTTTTGATCAAAAGCCACATGGCAGATTAAGTCAAAAACATCATATTCTTTGCCCACTTCTTCTTGAAGCGCATCCAAATGTACTCCTTGTTCCAACAACTCCTTAATAATGATTTGTTTTTTCTCCGCTTCATTCCACTTTTGAATAAAATGATCTAAAGACCGATACTCTTTTTTAATGGTTTTCTTCGTATAATCCTTTAAAGACTCCGTAATCAGTTTACCATCAGGTCCGTAAAACTGCGTACGTTCAACAGACACCTTGACTTCTACATCATCAACATAGGGTTTATAGTTTGGCCCTCTTTCTCCAGGTTCCCTTTCGTCTGGTTCCGTTTCCACATCCTCTGGTGGAATGATAGGATCATGATTTCCAGGTTCATACACCTTGACAGGGTCCCCGTCAAACTCGGGATCGGCAAACAAATTGGTCACATTCCGGAAATCCATAATGGTGAAATAATATTTATCGTACTCTTCGTTCACTCGGGTTCCGCGGCCTATGATCTGTTTAAACTCTGTCATAGAATTGATATTCGCGTCAAGCACAATCAGCTTGCAAGTTTGGGCATCGACTCCTGTTGTCATCAATTTGGAAGTAGTAGCAATGACAGGGTAATCACTATCTGGATTGATAAAGTCATCTAGCGCAGCTTTCCCCTCATTGTTATCTCCAGTAATTCGCATGATGTACTTATGATTTTTGTTGAACAGGTCCCCATTTTCATTAATTAAAGCACTGCGCATCCGTTCTGCATGATCTACATCGACACAAAATACAATAGTCTTCTGGAAGCGATCTGTCTTTTTCAGGTATTCCGTCACTTTTTTGGCTACTAATTCGGTTCGCTTTTCCAGAACCAGTTTCTTATCAAAATCACGTTGGGTATAAACGCGATCTTCGATTTCCCTACCAAACTTATCCTTTTTCCCTTTTTCCGGTCGCCAGCCCTCCAAATCCCGATCCAAGCTAATACGAATCACGCGATAGGGGGCCAAGAACCCGTCATGAATCCCTTGTTTCAGGGAATATGTATAGATCGGTTCACCAAAATAATGGATATTGGACACATCTTTTGTTTCTTTTGGAGTTGCTGTTAAGCCGATCTGAGTGGCTGAAGAGAAATACTCCAGAATCTCCCGCCATGCCGAATCTGCTTTGGCGCTCCCGCGATGGCACTCATCCACAATGACCAAATCAAAGAAATCCGGAGAAAATTCCTTATAGATATTCTTCCAGTCCTCTTCTCCTGAAATGCCCTGGTACAATGATAAATAGATCTCATAAGATTTATCAACCCGGCGATTGCGAATCTTTGTCATCTTATCCCCAAACGGACTGAAATCATTGGTCATGGTTTGATCTACCAGAATATTTCTGTCCGCCAGGAACAAAATCCGTTTTTTGACTCCTGATTTCCAAAGCCGCCAAATAATCTGAAACGCTGTATAGGTTTTTCCGGTCCCCGTCGCCATTACGAGTAGAAGCCGCTTTTTTCCATTCGCTACAGCTTCTATGGTTCGATTAATGGCGATTCGTTGATAGTAACGTGGTTCCTTTCCCCTTGAATCAATAAAATACGGTTGAGCGATAATTTTTTCTTTTACAGAGTCGATCCCTTTCCACTTTTTAAAGCGTTCCCAAAGTTCTTCAGGAGAAGGGAACTCATCCAGGGTGAGAACCCTTTCTCTTTTCCCTTCTACAACTGTCCTGTCATGTTCAATAAAACCAGTGCCGTTGGAGGTATACGCAAAGGGAATATCCAACATCTCAGCATACTCCAACACTTGCTGCATCCCTCCACCCAAAGGCAGGGTGTCTTTTTTAGCTTCAATGATCGCAATGGGGAGATTGGGATGGCCTTTAGGATAAAGTAGATAATCGGCCCGTTTCTGTTTTTTTCGTCTCACCTTGTTTCCATGAACAACAATTTGTCCCTTGGTAAAAGTGACTTCTTCCCAAACCTGTGTCATGATGTCCCAACCTGCACGTTCAATAGCCGGAGTAATAAATTTCGTGCAGATATCTCGCTCACTGAAGCCGCTTTTCCCCATCTGTCCACTCTCCTCCTCATAGTCAATAAACGCCATGATCCCCATTTTTCCATACAAATCCTTAAGCTGATGCCGATAGTGGTTTTGTGCTGCCTGAATGGCACGATCTTGTTCCACCAACCACAGATCCCCAATAACCACCAAAAAATTGTATCCATGTAGGAATATCACCCTGTACAGAAAAAATTGTCTAAAAAGTTAAAACTAAAAGCATAAGTAGATTAGTTAATACAGGAAAGATAGTCTAATTCCTAGGAAAAACCAAAACCATCCCGATTTTAAAATTATCCACGTCTCAATAATATCACCACTTTGAATATAGTTTTTATTATATTATCTCAAAAGTGTATAGTATTGTAGGATTAGTCTGACCGCAAAGTCCATATGGGTTTTCAGGCTATATTCGTTACGCGGCTAAATTCATTGCTGATTTTTTGGATGCCAACAAAAAGGATTTGCATCCCACCGTCCAATTTTGATGTTGAACATACAAACTTCCTCTCCTTTTTCATCACTATCGATACATTCGGAGAGAAACAAATGTTTCTAACCCTATTCACGGTTTTGTCAGAAATGGCTGCAACACAGAGGAAGAGAGAGGGGAGAGGGTTAACATTATCAATCCGTGGTTTTTGGACAAAACGATAAAAAACAAACCGCCCAGATGTGAGGCGGTTTTTTATATCAAAAAAGCCTACCCATTGGGTAAGCTCTATTCCATATAGCGAATATACTCCTTCAAGATCTCGCCGCACTCAACCTTGATCCACAAACACTTTGCATAAAGATGAGGCTTGCGGTCTTTTTTTATTCAATTCCCAATAGAAAGAATAGCGTCTTTCATTTTGGGGGTTTGGGTTTTCTTAACTTGATGGAACAATCAACTACAACACTCATTTACTGCGTACCATTAAATTGATTGCTTCCTCTAGAAGTTTTTTGGTATTTGCATTTTCTCCTTTTTCCATCTCTTCTCTCAAACATTGCTCCAAATTATGAGTGAGAATATACGCGATCGACCGGTCCACAGCTGAACGAATCGCGGATAATTGCGACACGACCTCTTTACAGTCTTTCTCTTCCTCCATCATGCGCAAAACCCCGCGAACTTGTCCTTCTATACGGCGCAACCGTTTTTTCACACTGTCATCATACAGCATCGTCTTTCCCCCCCTTACTTACTTTTTTGATCGGCCCTTTCCAATTCATGAGTCCGCCTTTAAGGTGAATCACTTGCTGGAACCCGAGCTTACGCAATTGCCGGGCGGCGATCGCACTTCGAGAACTGCTTCTGCAGTACAGATAAATGTTTTCGCCTTTGTCCCAGGCAGCAACCCTTTTCTTTAGTGAATCGATTTGGCTTAGTGGGGTATTTATAGCCCCGGGTATATGACCGGATTGAAATTCATGTTTTTCCCGGACATCAAGCAAATGAATTTTTTTGTTTTCAATGAGCTTCAATAATTCACTCGGGCTGATTGTTTGTATGCCCCGATTCATAAGATAAAAATAAAGAATCCCACCTAATAATACGATAATACCAATAAAAATACTATTCATATATAGTTTCCTCCTGTCTTAGAGAAAAAATCCCCCCATGAATGGAGGAATTAAAGAAAATCGAACCAAATTTTCACCGATGTCGCAACGATGACGATTGACAAAATCACTTGCAACGTTTTGGGATTTACCTTTTTTCCGACCGTGGCTCCCAATGGTGAAGCAACGATACTGGCAATGACCAGAACGATGGCCGGGATCAGATCAATCTGCCCTGTGACAATTTTAGCCGAGGCGGATCCAACGGAAGAAATAAAGGTGATAGCCAGCGAAGTGGCAATCGTCATTCGAGTAGGGATTTTCAAAACGACCAACATAACAGGAACCAGGATAAAGGCCCCGGCTGCACCAATGATCCCAGATGCAATCCCGATGATAAATGCAGATATTATAGCTAAAGGAACATGAAATTTCACTTGATTCACCGGAATATCATCCAGTCCTTTTTTGGGAACAAACATCATCAATGCCGCAATCGTTGCCAAAATGGCATAAATCAAATTAATTTGTCCTTCACTAAGCAATTTGGACCCGTATCCACCGATAAAGCTCCCGATTAAAATGCTGATCCCCATGTAAAGAACGAGAGACTTATTCAGGTAGCCTTCTTTCCGGTAAGCAAGCACTGCTGTGAGGGTCGCAAAGAATACTTGAACCGCCCCAATTCCCGTTACTTCATGAGCAGTGAATGCAGTAAAGCCCAGTAAAGGAGGAACATAGAGCAGCATCGGATAGTTAATAATGGATCCTCCAATCCCCAGCATTCCGGAGGTAAAAGAACCAATAAATCCGATGAAAAAAATGAGTATCATTAATCCTATATCCATATCCGGACACTTCTTTCTTAGATAAACAAGTTAATTTTTGCCTCGTTTGCTTCTGCAAGATAAGATGCAACGCCAGCATACTCAAGTCCATCAATCAGTTCTTCTTTCTTAATTCCCAGCACGTCCATCGACATGGTACAGGCTACCATTTTAATATCCAGTTCTTTTGCCATTTCGATGAGCTCTTTTAAAGTCGTAATGTTTTTCTTTTTCATGGTGTATTTCATCAATTTGGCTCCCAAGCCACCGAAGTTCATCTTGGAAATCCCCAACTTTTCAGGCCCTCTTGGCAACATCTTGGCAAACAGCTTGTCCATAAAGGATTTTTGTACAGGTACATATTGCTCTTTACGAAGAATGTTCAATCCCCAAAAGGTAAAAAACATGGTCACTTGGTTTCCCATTGCAGCAGATCCCGTTGCAATAATAAAGCTGGCAATCGCTTTATCCAAATCACCGCTGAATACGATCAAGGTTGATTTATTATCTTCCATTACTATCTCCACTCCCATTTGATATTTTTAAATGAGATGATCTCCTTCATGGACAGGATGAAGGAGATCATCTTTGAATCCCTTAGCCCTTTTGAATCCAGAATTTATACACACCGTTATCTTCGCGTTGTTCGATCACTCGATGCCCGGCTGTTTTGGCCCAGGCAGGGATGTCACTTAAAGCGCCTGAATCCGTTGTATGAAGTTCTAAGATCTGGCCTGGTTTTAACTCATCGATCGCTTTTTTGGTGCGAACGACGGGCATAGGGCAAGAGAGTCCTTTTGCATCTAACACTTTATCTGGGTTCATCGATAAGCCCCCTTTAAGTTAACTGTGATGAATAGCACAACGGTTGGGCCCAATTTCCAATTCCGTTGCTTTATCTGGAGACACCTTGATAACTCCACGGTTAATATCTATAATCTCCTCATAATTCGGTGGTGTGGCACCTACAGTCCCGGCAACCATTTCAGTAAATTGTTCACGATCTTCCGTACGCATGATTTCGTTGCTTCTCCGAATATCCCCTAAAGTTGCCCCCACATAACCATTCTCATTGATCTCTTGAATATCGGCATAATGAGCAGGTAATACAATGATGTCGTCTGACAGGAGAGCAATTTTCTTAAATACAGTCTCGTACAGGGATTGTGCCCATTCTCTTGCCTTTCCTCCAAGGTCTGGCCTTCCCAAACCTCCTACGAAAATGGTATCCCCCGAAAGCAGATACTGATCGTTAACTAGAAAGGACACACTTCCGGGCGTATGACCTGGTGTCGGAATGGTCAAAATTTTGACACGCACAGCCCCGAAATGGATTTCATCGTGTTCTTCCAGTGGCTCAAACGATATATTCGTCCCTTGCATTTCACAGGAAGAAATATAGTAAGTAGCTCCAGTTTGGTCTGCTAATGCCCGACCGCCCGAAATATGGTCAGCATGTAAATGCGTATCCATGATATGCACGATTTTGGCGTTTTCCTTTTCCGCAAGATTTGTGTATTCTTCAATGTGTCGGTTCGGATCTACAACCATCGCCTGACCTTCGGAGACGACCATATAGGATAGGCAACCTTTTGCCAAACGATTGATTTGAAACAACTTTATATTTTCATCAACAACGACGGTAACTGGATGATAAAATTGGCTCCACTCCAACATCCCCTTTTCCAGATAACTCACTTTGTACCCTTTTTCATCCAGAAGCTCGGCAACCATCAAAGCAGAGCCGCCTTTAGCACAAATGACTATGATTTCTGTATCCTTCGGAAGATCTTTGTAGGTTGTCTCATTTTCGTCTAGAAAATCAAAGTAAGGGATATTGATGGATTGAATATTTTTTCCTTCAATTTTCCAGTCATTGTACTCATCTGGATTTCGGACATCGAGAATAAATACTGGTTTTCCACTGTCAATTTTTTCATGTAACTCTTTGGCGTTCATTTTGGTAACTGCCATGGTTCAAAAACACCCTTTCTTATTAGAATGTGAGCGTGACATCGGCGTCTTGGGCAAAATGCAGGAACGTAGCTGCTCCGCCAACATCGACTCCGTCGACAAAGTCTTCTTTTTTCAAACTCATGACATCCATGGTCATCTGGCAAGCAATCAGCTTCACATTCATTTCTTGCGCCATCTGCAACAATTCTGGAATGGAAGGAACATTGGCTTTTTTAAATCCTTCCATGTAATGCTCTCTGCCTGCGGGTACGGGCAATTGTTGATGAGCGTCCTTATGGATCAGATTTAACCCTTCAAAAGTGAAGAAAATGGCTACTTCTGCATCTGCAGCGGCTGCAGCCGTCGCAATATTGAACACTTTATAGGCATCGAACAAACCACCATTGCTCGCGATAATGGCAACTTTTTTACTCATCAATCATCTCTCCTTATTTTTCTTGATCGACTGGACCTGTCCACTTGGACATTCCCGGAACAACATTAATAACATTTTTAAATCCATGCTTGGTTAACTGTTGGGCAGCCATGTCGCTTCGAGTTCCGGTACGACAGATGACATAAATAGGTTGATACTTTGGAATTTCATTCATTCGTTCTTCCAATTGACCAAATGGAATCGAACAAGCTCCGGGAATATGTCCAAAGGCATATTCCGCTGGTTCACGAACATCAATAAGGATAAATCCTTCATCGTAAGCCAGCTTTTTTAATAGCTCCTCGTTTTGAATCACATGAGGATGCTTCCGCTCTTCCTTTAATTCGGATTGACTGGCTTTGCGCAAATAATGCTTCAGGACCTCTCCTTCCTGTTTCGTGCCCAGGTATTGATGCCCGGTACTTTTTGCCCATCCTTGAATATCCGCCAGGGATCCGGGGTCCGTTGCTTGTACCTCAATCACCTGACCGGGTTCCAGTTGATCCATCGCCTTTTTGGTGCGAACAATGGGCATGGGGCAGGAAAGTCCTTTACAATCTAGCTGAGCGTCGACTTTGATGGACATATTCTTTTCCTCCTTTTTTATTGCGTCTTACCTTTCCATGCGAGCATCCCACCAACCATGTTTTTCACTTTAAACCCATGCTCTTGCAAAAACTCACAGGCCCGCTCACTTCTGCCACCTGAACGACAAACCATGATGTATTCTTTACTCGGGTCCAATTCATGCAGCCGGTCAGGCAACGTCCCCAAAGCCATATGTTTCGCTTCCGGGATTTTTCCTTCCGCTACTTCCTTTTCTTCTCGAACATCAATAATGTTCAGTTTCTCTCCTTTTTGGAGCCGATGTTCCACTTCTTGCGGTGTAATGGTTGGAATGTTTTTTTTCATGAAAAACTCCCTCCTTTCTTGTCGATGGAATAGTTTCTTATACATATACCTGCATAGGTATATGTATACGGATAAAAAATACCAACTTTAATGTCGGTAGTTTAGTTTATATATACATATACGCCTATAGGTATAATATAAAAGGCAATGCCTTTTGTCAACATCCACTGGATCATTTATTTGAAACTGAAAATAGAAGGAATTAACAGGTCAGTAGTGGCTGCCCTTCTTAAATGCCTGGGTAAGATCGGTGTTAATAAAGAAATTTCAATTTATTGTCTTTAACAAATCTTAACATTCATTGTATAACATGTGATCGGGTGTTGCTCTACAAGGAATCTTCCTTTTCACACGAATCTTTGGAATTTGGAGGCCACCTGATATAATCAATGTTAATTCAGATATTCAAAGAGAGGCTAGCATGTCTGAACGTCGTTTTGATCCAGCCAAGATAGATAAATTGGACAATCCCGAACGCAGAAAGGCACTCCCCCTACAAGTACCTCTACAAATCCTGAGCTGCATAAATCATCCCTTTCAGCAATGGTTCCAAGCCATTTTGTAAAATGGGAAATAAGAAGGCGTAATCTTTTCGCGGCATATTCCCCAACATCACTAAATGACCCAAAAGAACCACCACCGGAAGTAAAATGCCGTTTGTAATGGCAATGGCTTCTATTCCGGCATAGGCTCCAAAAAAACAAAGAGCGATGATCGACAGTGCAATGACAAAATTGGGGGTGCTGATTAAATAGGATGCATTTGTCCAATTAGACGTATCCTTCAGCGTGACGAAAACGCCAATAAACAAATCCGCACAAATGAGTAGGATCACAACCACGGCAGGGAGTTTACCAACGTGTTTCGATATCCAAAATACAAGATTGGCCTGCTTGGTTCGTTTCATAATGACCAACCAAATGAGAACAACTGCACCTGCCAGTAGGACAGCAACCCAGGAATCACGCCCCGCGGATTCCAATAAAGCAGGGGTAATGATCACATGGGTCTGGATTCCCACGGCTGTTATGATTAACATGGTTAGTTGCAAAACATTGATCGAGGCAGATGTTGTTTTCATCATAAACCTCCTTTCTATTTAAGATGCTAAAAAGTATATTTGTATATGCATGTAGCGAAGCAGCGAAGGTGAAACAGATCCATGTAAAAAGCCATGAGTTACCATCCCACGGCCCCAAGGATTTTTCCTGCGGTTATGAAAAATGTTGGTTTACTTCGGATGGTTTTCAAAAAAGCCCCACATGATCGAACTGGCTTTAAAGTCCTTTGGGATCGGTGTAAGAACCTGCTGTGCTGCCAGCCGACCACACCTCATTCCGTCTACCATTACTGCCATGACAGCATTTCCACTTTAATCCTTAAAGGGGTCTCGACATTGGCGTTTTTTTGTATTGGAGCAGCATTTTCTCCTTATCGCTGTTTGACCACCATGCGAATGCCTTTTTTCGGACGGAGCGTGACCAGAGGCTCCGGCTCGACGGACGGATGGTTCGGAGCGAGCTCCAACTTGTAGCGCTGTCCGATCGTCGCCAAAAGTAGCACCGCTTCCATCAGCGCGAAGTTGTTGCCGATGCAGATACGGGGCCCGCCGCCGAAAGGAAAGTAGGCGAACTGCGGTATGCGTTTTAAGATGTCGCCTTCAAAACGCTCGGGGAAAAATCGGTCCGGATTCTCAAAGTACTCTTCCTTGCGGTGCATGACGTACTGGCTCATCATCAGCGTCTCACCTGGTTCGAAGCAGTATTCTCCAATCTGCACTGGCTCCACCGCCTCGCGGCTAATTGACCAGGCGGGCGGATAGAGACGCATCGCCTCCCAGAGAATGTTGTTTGTGTAGGTCAGACTCGGGATGTCATCAACGGTCGGAAGTCGACCCTCGAGCACGTTGTCCAGTTCGTCCCAAAAGCGCCGCTCCACTTCCGGATGCTGCGACAGCAGATACCAAGTCCACGACAGAGTGTTAGCCGTCGTCTCGTGTCCAGCGATAAAGATTGTCATCACCTGGTCCCGCACCTCCTGATCAGTCATGCCGGTTCCGTTCATCTCGTCGCGAGCGGCAAGGAGCATTGATAGCAGATCGCCCCGTTCCGGTTCGCTCTGACTGCGACGTTCTTCGATGATGTGGTAAATTGTCTTGTCAAGCACCTCGATCGCATGTTGAAATTCCCGGTTGCTCTTGGTCGGTACAGCCAGTGGAATGTCGATGAATGAACTGGCCCTGCGGCTGACGTAATGCATACCGACGTCGATAGCGTGACCGATGTCGTGAACGTCTTGTCGAACATCGATGCCAAACATTGTATCCGTGATGATCGCCAGCGTCAGTTCCATCATGTCCTGGGTGATCAGTCTCTCCTCGCGGTCCTGCCACCCATCGATCAGGTTTTTGGCGAACTCCACCATCCTGTCGCCGTAGGCGGCAATGCGCTGCTTGTGAAACACTGGCTGGATAAGCCGGCGTTGGCGCAAGTGCTTCTTACCTTCGCTGGTCAGCAGCCCTTCTCCAATCACGGCTTTGGCTGTTCTTAAGCCCTTTGCTTTGTGGAAGCTGGATTGTTTCGTCACCAGCACTTCCTTTATATATTCGGGATTGCTGATCAGATAGATGTGACGCTGCGGTCCGAAGCGGATGTGAACCACGTCTCCATGTTCTTTCGCCGCCTTTTGCAAAAATCCGAGCGGATCCTTACGGAAAGCGAATAGATTGCCTGAGATCGGCAACCCTCTCGGACCTGTAGTGATATTGTTTGTCATCGTTTCACCTCGTCGCGTAGTGTTTTGTTTGTAGTATTACTGTTTTTCGCAGTTTCATCCAATAAGAAAGGCTTCTTGAGGCCCGATCTTGCTGATAAACCTAGTGCTGAACATCGATTTAGCACTAGAAGTCGGGAATTCTTGAAAAAGTCGAATGCTGATGAACAGGATGAAAATCATGAATACACCCTGGGGGTAGAGATACAGAGCGGCGATTTTGGTTTGGCTGTAGTAGCATGTGGACTTGGATAAACGGTTAGCGATATAGGAGTAAGAGTTCTTTTAATTATAGGCTGGGAGTACTCAAAAAATTAAGTCAAGGATGGGAAATGTAATGAAAATTCGTCCTTTGCACAACTATGAAAATCCTCCTTTGGATTTGCTCTTACTTGCTGATCCTTCTTTAGAAGTTGTAAATAGCTATATTAGTCGAGGGCATTGTTTCGTCGCAGAAAGAGACAGACAAATCATCGGAGTATATGTGTTAATAGACACTCGACCTCAAACTGTGGAGCTTGTTAATATTGCTGTTTTAGCGCAGGAGCAAGGAAAGGGTATTGGAAAAAAGTTAGTTTTACATGCTATTGAAACAGCTCAATCAATGGGATATAAAACGATAGAAATCGGGACTGGTAATTCTAGTATTTCTCAATTAGCCCTATATCAGAAATGTGGCTTTCGTATTATTGGTATAGATAGAGACTTTTTCATCAATCATTACCAAGATGCGATTTATGAAAATGGAATTCAGTGTCGAGATATGATCCGTCTCTCAAAGAATCTGTCTGAAGAAGGATAAACATTAAAAGGGTGGGAGGGAATATGATAATACAACGGACACCACCTAAAAAGAAGGCCCGGGAGCTGGCTAAGTACCTTCGCGAAGAGCGGCCAGATTACAATTACCTAAAGAGTGTATTCCGTCACTTACGTGCCGAGTTGGAAGTTGAAATGCCAAAAACAAATAAGAAATTGCCATATGTGCCTACAGAGGATGAAATTAAGCGCTTTTATGAAGCCGTTTGGAAGGCAAAGAATTTCCAAGACATGATGATCATAAAGACTCTACTTTATACGGGTGTTCGCGTGAGCGAACTTACTAATATCAAGTTAAGCGATGTTGATTTCCACCGTTGCCAGATCCGAGTGAATCAGGGTAAAGGCAAGAAGGACCGAATTCCAGCGAAATCGATGCAGCCATGATCAATTCATTGGTGTCCATCTGCGTAACTGTGCCGATTACGCTGTTAACGGGAGCCGGCACGATCTTGGTTACGGTTTATTTCAATTTGCAGACGCAGAAGATTGCGGTGCAATCTCAGCGATCAGCGCTAAGGGATAAGATATTGGAGAAAAGGTTGGAATATATCCTGAAATTCAAAGAAAGTTATGGGAAATTATAGAATGCAGGAGGAATTACGGTTTAATATCTGATGAAGCTATCGCTCTTCGGGCTAAAGAATTAGTTATTAAAGTTGACGATTATAGAGAAAAACACGAGGTATTTCTTTCGTCAGAGCTAAATAAGCAAATATTCGGTCTTAATTTACATATTTCGTTTATTTCATTAGGAAACTATGAGATTATGGATCTATTTAATCATTGCCTCCGAATCATCAATTTAATCAAACAAGAGTTAAACTTAGAAGCAGTTGATGAGGAGGCCTTTGCGGTCTTTTTTTATTCAATTCCCAATTTGGTCAAATGGCTTAGTTCGAAATCAGTTGGACGGTCATACGATATCATCGTGCAACCGTACTTAAAAAAGGAGTGAATTGTATGGAACACGTAAGGCCTCCGATGTATCCGATGCCAATGTACCCAATGCCTCCCATGTATCCGATGCCTCACTATCCCAGACATCATCATCACCATCACTATCATAAATTGTACAAAGCGTACTGTCACAGCAAAAAAGCCACGAAGATACTAAAACATATTCTTTGTCATAGATGGCATCACTGGCATGATTCCTCCAGCAGTTCTCATTGGCACGATAGCAGTTCCTCCTCCAGTTCTCATTGGCGGGACAGTAGTTCCTCTAGTAGTTCCTGATCGAAAGCATCGAATGGAAAATGGCAAAAAGGAAGTGAGAAAAATGGATTTTGGTTATCCCTATGATTATCCGTACACGATTTCAGTTCGTCGGGAAGAACAAAGACATCCTGGAGCTATGCAGGAGATCATAACCAAACATATGAGCATAGCAGAAGACATCCAACGAAGGATATCCAGTATTGACGACAGGTTTGAACGAATCGAAAAAATGATCCAAGAAAGAATGAGACGAGGTTAGCTTTGATTCGTCAAGGTATCCGCGTCCGCCGGTGCTACGAGAATGGCGGATGCGGACTTTAACGGTGCTTACATGCATGTTAAAACAAGTTTGCCAATGAGGCTCCAGTAAAGTTGGTTGTTTCTAATTCTTCACGGTAAGGTGACTCATTCCTCCATTTCCATTTAGAACCCAAATCCTCCGCCGACAAAGACGAAGATGGTAGCAATCACAAGAAGGAAAATCAAAAGTCTTCTCCACCCGAAGCCAAAACCGAAACAGCTACCTCCGAAACCGCCGAAACCACCAAAACAACTAAATCCCATTTATCTGCCTCCCTGTTTCAAATTCGGTATATCGTATTCGCGGATGAAGAAAGGGAAAGTGCTTTTATCCTATATCCATTGATTTTTGGACCAATATCTTCTTAGACCGCCTTTCCATCCCACGAATAACGTCTGCTCTCCGGGTGATTCTTTTGTTTATTGACAACAAAAAAGCCATCCTTTTGGACGGCTGATGGGCTGGCTATCATGGGGTTCCATTAAAGATACGTCGTATCACCGTATACGGTCTCTTTCCCCTGTATACTGATAATCTAGTTCATCATATGATGATTTCCCTTTGGGTGTGACAGAATGCTGACACCCAGTACCAATCGTTAACCAAAAACATATAATATTAGAAAGAGTTTTACTTTCATCTACTTCCCCGCTTTTACTCCATCCTTTTTCATTTCTTCCCCTACCCTATGAGCTTCCTTTTGTTTTCCATTGAAAGGAGGCGATTGGTATGAGTTTTAGAAGAGATCACGATCATTGCCGCCATCACCGCCGTCGCCATCATCGCCGTCGTTGTCACCGTCGCCGTTGTCATCGCCGTCGTTGCCATTGCCGGAATTAATCACTAAGATAAAGAGTGTTACTAACCCTTTAAAGCAAACACTGTCTTTTCATTTTGTTTCGTTTTGTTCTTACCATATGGTTAGTAACCCTCTTTTACATAATAGATTTGGTTCTTGTTTCGGGGTAACCTAAGCAGTCAGATACTCCTTCAAGATTTCGCCGCATTCGACCTTGATCCACTCATTCAGGAACTTCATTTCCTGCCGGTATCCTTTGTACTTGTAGGCTACATGGCGATACTCCGGTTCCTGTTTGATCTCGATGATCTCTCCCGGTGATCTTCTGAAATATCCCCGCAGCTCCGTCATGTCCTTTAAGATGCGGTCCATCACTTGATCAATCATCCATCCGTAAACATCGGCCATTTTCAAATGGGAAAGTTGCTTTCGATCGCGAGACAAGGCTGATAGCAGTACTTCCAGATGAACATATCGCTTCAGTTTCAGCATGAATTCTTGATGGCCATCATCCAGCAGCATGATGATCACCTTCAAACAAGAACTCCTGAAACACCGGCAGCCGTATCATTCCCCGTTTCGTCCAGCCACGGGACTTCACTTTCATCCGGATCTGTGGGTCAAGGTAGATAAAATCTTTATCCTCGCGGATCTTCCCTTGCTCGGCAATGGACCACACTGCCTTCCGAACATCTGGCGGCGGTGGAAACTCGATCAACCCTGCCGATCGTATTCTCCCGCTTTCCTCGATGCCGATCAGCCAGCCGAATTCACCTTTCCTCAGCCCGGTCAACCGGACATCATGATAATGATAGTTGATGACTTTGAGCCAATCATGCGATCGCTTACCAATTTGATATATGGATTCTTTGCGCTTCATGACGATTCCCTCGAGGCCCTGCTCACTGATCAGGTTAAAGAAAATCCTTCCCTGTTCCCCAGGTATCCACCTCACCAGGGCAAGGTGGTCTTGATCTTGGATATGTTCCTCTAACAAGACTTTCCTTTCCATAAGTGGCAGCCGCGTCAAGTCCTCTCCCTTTAACCACAGAAGATCGAACACACAGTATTCCACCGGGTACGAATCGACCAACGATTCCATTTTTCGTGGGTTCGTCGTCTGAAACCGTTTCATAATTGCTTCAAAGTCCGGATGGCCTTTTTCATCGGTAACAATCAACTCACCGTCGAGTATGGTATCTGGCGGAAGATGAAGCCTGGACAATTCGGGAAATCGATCCAGACAAGGGGTTCCATGTCGGGTCCAGCACTGAAGCTTGCCATCGACGTTGGACAAAATCAAGCGAATCCCATCCAGCTTTAACTCACAAATATAGGAATCATCGCTCATGGCGTTGTCTGCTTTGTGCAAGAGCATGGGAGATAGAAACATGGGATATCACCAATTTCTATCATATCATTTCCACTTTTTCTGAATGGTTGGTAATGAATGGGGATCTATTCAAAGACCGCTTTCACTTTGTTTACCTGCCGTTTGATTTTGGTTGGCCATCCATACCAATCATGATGGAACGTCTGACTCATCTGATAAAAATACGGGTCACCCGTCATCTGGTACAAGGTCTCCAACTGTTCAATATGAACCATGTGGATTTGTCAGAAATGGGGGCAACACAGAAGAGACAAAGAAAATCAGAGATTTAACTTTCATCCTTAATATCATTGATCAGATCATATTTCATATGATTCATAATGTGATCGATCATATAAAAAAGAGCTACCTATCGCAGGTAGCTTGTTTGTTTCCGGGAAACAGATTTGGTTCTGGCGTCATCATTCATTTATTCGTAAGGAGTAGCGAATTTGTGTCCTTTTGAGTGTTATAGTAGATGGATAAAAAGGTGTCTCAAAATGGTGTCCAAATAAGCAGTTTTTCATCTTCGCATGAAGGCAGGAGCCTCTAATCGCTTGAAATCTTACGGACTCCGTAAGGGTTCCACCTTTGGTTTGGGTGTGCCTTGAAGATGCGAACGTCCCAGTAGCCACCAAACGCTTCTCCTCGCTTCTTGGATTCGGATGATAGCCTTGTCCATGACATAATCAAAAACGGGCATCTCTTCACGCAACGCGAGAAGTTCTCCAATCGCTTCTTAATACAGTTCGCAAATCCGATGGATTCTCTCTTGTTTGGTCATGGTGTCCTCCTTGTATCGCCCATTTCTTCATCATGATCTCCGTCAGGCATTCCTCGGCTTTCGGGATATTCAGGGCGGTGGCTACTTTCAAAATCGCCGGCGTTTTCAGACGAGTGATCGTTCTTCTGGAAATCCCCAACTCTTCGCATACTTCATAATCCGATGGATGCCGGGGATTAAAGTATTTTTCCTCGATATATTGTCGTTCCCATTCCGTTAAAATCTCCAGTGATTTTTCGATCTGTTGAATCTTGATTTCCTTGGTCACTTTCTCGATGGCCATCCGTTCGGTTGTGGATGGGTATCCGGTATAAGCGGGACTTGTTCTTTCCTTGTATAGGGGAATATTGGCTGCGATTTTCTGATTCTCAATGGAGATCTTCCATACCGGGTATTGATACAAGGTCAATTCCGTTTCTCTCATGACATCTTTGACGGTTTCCTTCCAAACCATGGATGCCCTCCTGATTCTGAAGAGATCCCTATTTATGATCAAGTTGATTATCATTATACCATATCTTTGTCATTCTGTTGAAATTAAGGTAACGATTTAAACGATTTGTTCATTGAAAAAGGAATTGTTTCACCTTTTGTTTTACATCGGATATTCCCGTGATATAATGGGGGAGGAGTAGAAGCGTTGGATAGGAGTGAAAGGGATGTTAAAGCCAAATCTGGAGTTGATTTTAAGTCAAAAGAAACAGGAAGGGTTGATGCTGGACCTGAACGACCGAAAAGTGAAGCTGACCAAAACCAATCTGGCCATTGCCTTAGGGGTTGTCAAACAACAAATCACCATGTGGTGTACCGGAGCCGCTTATCCCCGACCGGAAACGATGTTCAAACTGGCGAAGATTTTGGGTGTCAAAGTGGATGATCTCTATACCTTGGAAGAAACCGAGGAAGAATTGCAGCAAGAACGGGAAGAAATCGAGAAACGATTGAAAGAGAAAGAAGAGGAAGCCAAACGCCGGAAACAAGCCTATCGACTGGCGAAACAAATCCAAGAGAGAGAAGTAGATGAATGAAGCCCAAAGCCTACTTCTGCCAAGTTTGTGGAGAACGCTTTGATTACCCGGATATCGTTTGCGCCAAGCATCAACTGGAACGGGATCGGATTCAGAAAAAATGGAGAGAAGACCCGGGGTATCAAAAGATTCAGGAAGAGGCACGGAAACGAATCGAGAAGTACTTCCCAAAGAAATAAAAAATCTCCCGTTTCAGGGAGAGCATTTGATTCAAGGAGTTCAGGTTCATGATCAACTTCTTATAGTATAGCGTTTTTGGACGCAAGTTGTGAAGTTTTCTCACAGAAAAAAAATGGCGCAAAGTTGACGCAAAATCTGGCGCGCACCGGAATCCATCCTTTCTTATAATGAAGACAATGGCATAGGAACGCATTTCCGCTCTCCCCTTTCGCACCTTCGGGTGCGTTTTTTTCTTGGCCCAATTCGACGCAAAAGAGAAAGAGGAGAAACGCATGGACTCATTGATCGTACTGGCGGTTTACCTGGGATTCATTGCAGGCATTCCCTTCTTCCTGAGAAGAGAAAACACGAAAGAAGATTATCTGGCAGAGAATCGGAAGTTCGGCACATGGAGCATGGCGCTGTCCGTTGCTTCGACATGGATTTGGGCGCCGGCTCTTTTTGTTTCTGCCGAAAAGGCGTATTCCAACGGAATTCCGGGACTGTTCTGGTTCCTGGTGCCGAATGTCCTTTGCCTGCTGATCTTCATCCCGATTGCCAAGCGGATTCGGGAGCAAATGTCAAATGGCTTTACGCTGTCGGAATATATGGAGCATCGCTATTCCCCTCGCGTGAAAACGGTGTATCTGTTTCAGTTGTCGGCATTGTCCCTGTTCTCCACCGTGGTTCAACTGCTGGCAGGCGGGAAAATCCTGAGCTTGCTGACGGGGCTGCCGTTCTGGTTGATGACCATCCTGTTGGGGCTGTTCACCTACAGTTACTCCTTCACCCATGGTATTCGCGCTTCCGTCATCACCGACGCGGTTCAAATGGTGATGATGATCGGTGCTTGCTTCTTGTTGGCTCCGTGGGCCATTCATCTGAAGGGCTTCTCTTCACTGATCTCCGGTCTTAGCGGAGTGAGCCACCAATACGGGAGTCTCTTCGATGCCAAGGGGCTTGAGGTGCTGTTGTCGTTCGGTATTCCGGCTGCGATCGGTCTTCTTTCCGGTCCGTTCGGAGATCAAAGCTTCTGGCAACGGGCCTTCTCGGTGAAGAAGGAGAAAATCGGTGCTTCCTTTGCACTGGGCGCTGTCCTGTTCGCCATTGTACCGCTCATGATGGGCATTCTGGGCTTTGTGGCAGCGGGCATCGGCATGAAGGCACAAAACCCCCAAGTCGTCAATCTTGAACTGGTGTCCTCCCTTTTCCCGCGTTGGGCACTGTGGATTTTCCTGTTCATGCTGTTGTCCGGTCTCCTGTCTACGGTCAGTAGTAACCTCTGCTCCATCTCATCGCTGGTCGGCGACCTGAGGGAGAAAGCCGGGCTCAAAGATTACCGGCTGAGTATGCTCCTCCTGACACTGGTTTCCATTGGGCTGGCCAACCTTCCCGGTCTGACCATTGACCGTCTGTTTCTGTTCTATGGGACGCTTCGGGCTTCGACGTTTGCCACCACGGTACTGACCCTGCTCGGAGTCCGGTTGTCGGAGAAAGGAGTCTTTTTCGGCGTCTTGTCCTCGCTTCTGGTCGGCTGGCCGATCTTCGCCTATGGCAATCTGGTGGATAACAGTACGCTCAAGGTGATCGGAAGCCTGACCACGCTGCTCTTGTCCGGAATCGTGGCTTTCTTGCTATCCAACGTAGGGGGGAATCGCTTTGCTCGGAAAGAAACAAGCGATCTCCAATGATGACTGGCTCCGGGCCATGCAGCAGATCGAGGAGCGGGTCAGCAAGGCGGAGATCGATTCGTTGATCGACCGAACCGTGGAGGATGTTCACAAAAACACGAAGGGTCAGAATGTCGCGTTTGGTTGGAGCGGGGGGAAAGATTCCCTCGCTCTTCAGTTTGTCATGGAGCAAGCGGGCATCGAAGCATGTGTCTTTGCCATGTCCAATCTGGAGTATCCGGCGTTTATACAGTGGGTGAACGATCACAGGCCACCCCAACTGGAAATCATCAACACCGGACAAGACTTGAAATGGCTGGCGAAGAACCTTCACATGCTGTTTCCGCAGGATGCACAGACGGCAGCCAAGTGGTTCAAGATCATCCAGCATCGGGCGCAAGAACTCTATGTTCAGCGGCATCAACTGGACATGATCATTCTGGGTCGGAGGAAAGCGGATGGAAATTACACCGGAAAAGCCGGGGCCAACCTCTACACCAACAAAAAAGGCATCACTCGTTACAGTCCCCTTCGTGACTGGAAGCATGAGCATGTTCTGGGACTCATTCACTACTACCATATCCCGTTGCCTCCCATCTACCAATGGCCAAACGGGTTCAAAGTGGGAACAGGGTGTTGGCCGGCCCGACAATATACCGGTTCCATCCGGCAAGGATGGCGAGAGGTGTACTCCATTGACCCCTCCATCGTCCAAGAAGCTGCCACGCTCATCCCCTCTGCCCGGGAATTCCTGGAGGAGGAGACTTGATAGGTTTAGTCCAGAAGAGAGGAAAGAAGGAGCGAGTCGCATGAAAACAGAGAAGATCAAGTTGACGGAACTGAGGAACCCCGAGAAAAACGTACGCATTCACCCGAAAAAGCAGATTCAAGAGATGATTCGCAGCGTCAAGATGTTCGGCCAAATCCGGCCTCTGATCGTGGATGAGAACAATGTCATCCTTGCCGGAAACGGTCTGTATGAAGCCTTGAAAGAGATGGGAGTGACCGAGGCCGATGTTCTGCGCGTTACGCACCTGACGGATAAGCAGAAGAAAAAGCTGATGCTGGCGGATAACCGGGTGTACAGCTTAGGTATCGACGATAACAAAGCCATGCTGGAAATCCTGGGAGAACTGAAAGATGAGCTGGATATCCCGGGGTTTGATGATGATCTGCTGAAAGACTTGCTTGGTGATCTCGAGGATACCGAACAGCAACTGGCTGATTACGGAAAACTGGACGAAGCGGAAATTGAGGAGTTCCAAGAAGCGGCTGAACGAAAAGAAGCGATGATGGAAAAGGCCAAGCAACAAGCGGTTGAAGAAAAGCAAGGGCCCCCCTCTTCCCCTCCAACTGAATCCAAGCGAACCATTCACTGTCCGCATTGCGGAGGACGGATTGAACTATGATTATCAAAAAGCAGGGGCGGATGAATGTCGTCGAAGCCGCCCGAAAGCGAATCGAGAACATCTTTTCCAACAACGTGCCGGTGTACCTGTCATTTTCCGGAGGCAAGGACTCCCTTTGTCTGGCCCATCTGGTCTATACGCTCATTCAGGAAGGACGGATTGACCCCTCCCTTCTGACGGTTCACTTCATCGATGAAGAAGCCGTTTTCCCTTGCATTGAGCGGACGGTGATGGAGTGGCGGAAGAAATTCTTGCTGGTGGGCGCCAAGTTCCAATGGTACTGCCTCGAAGTGAAACACTTCAACTGCCTGAACGAACTGGAAAACGACGAATCCTTCATCTGTTGGGACCGGTACAAACGAGACGTATGGGTACGTCCCATGCCCCCGTTTGCGATCACCCACCATCCTCTCCTGAAACCGCGAAAAATGACCTATCAGGCGTTTCTGGATCGGGCTTGTGTGGATGGGATCGTGATG
This sequence comes from Thermoactinomyces sp. CICC 10522, assembly GCF_016055075.1. Taxonomy (NCBI): domain Bacteria; kingdom Bacillati; phylum Bacillota; class Bacilli; order Caryophanales; family Thermoactinomycetaceae; genus Thermoactinomyces; species Thermoactinomyces sp. CICC 10522. The sequence continues at coordinate 116,336 of NZ_JAECVY010000009.1, forward strand.
ATCGGGATTCGGGTGTACGAATCACTTCAGCGGTTGAAGAACATCTCGAAGCAAAAGAAACATAAACGACTCTTCCCGATCTACGACTGGAAGGACTCGGATGTCTGGCTGTATCTCCTTGAGAACCACGTCGAGATACCCGATATCTATCGGTATCTTTGGCAATCAGGCGCCACCCGGAATGAAATGCGGGTGTCTCAGTTCTTCTCCATCGACACGGTCAAAGTGCTGGTAAAGATGAATGAGTATTACCCGGATCTCATGGAACGGGTGACCCGTCGGGAACCAAACGCTTATCTGGTGGCGCTCTATTGGGACAGTGAAATGTTCCGGCGAAAATCCTCGCACAGGCGGAAACTGGAACAATCGCAAAAGCCAAACGTCGACTATAAGAAAGAATTGATTCGCTTGCTGTCCGACATCGACAAGAACTTCAACACTGAGCATAAGCGAACGGTCGCGCTGCGTTATCGAAATGTCCTCCTCCGCTTCCATTCCATGATGACGGAAAAGCACTACAAGGAGATGTACGAGGCGTTAATCGCAGGAGACCCGAAACTCCGGACGCTGCGAGCATTCTATTACGCGATCATCAACGACTATTGGAGGAAATCGCAATGAAGCACGATTTGTTTGCTCCTCTTCACTCACTGCAATTCGTCGACCGGGATCAGCTGAAGCCAAACGACTACAACCCGAACGTGGTTCCGAAAGAGAACCTGAAATTGTTGGTGCAATCCATTCTGACCAACGGATGGACGCTTCCCATCGTCGTCCGACCGGACTATACGATTATCGATGGGTTCCACCGATGGACGGTCGCTGGCCAAGAGCCGCTTCGGAGCTTGTTGGGCGGAAAGGTTCCGGTGGTCATCGTCGATCACCAGGACGAGAGCGCGAACATCTACGGAACCGTCACGCACAACCGCGCAAGAGGAACCCACCTGCTGGCCCCGATGAAAGCGATCGTGAAGCGCCTGATGGATTCAGGCAAGTCCATCGAGGAGATCGGAAAACAATTGGGCATGAAGAAAGAGGAAATCTTCCGTTTATCGGATTTCAGCCGGGAAGAATTCCTGGAACTGATGGCACGGGAGCGGGAATACAGCAAAGCCGAGCTTTTCCGTGAAGCCTGAGGTTCCCATATGAGAACACACAGTGATCAGGAGGTGAAGGAGCGTGGAACGATATGGCCCGACCAACCAAACTGACACCGGACATCCAAAAAAAGATAGTCTCCATCATCCGATTGGGGCATTACATTGAAACGGCTGCGGCTTATGCGGGCATCTCCAAACAAACGATTTATAACTGGATGCGACAAGGGGCAAGGGAAGAAAAAGGAAAGTATCGGAACTTTCATGATGCTGTGACCAAAGCCTTGGCGGAAGCCGAGATTCGCGAATTGGCTTACATTGACCAAGCGGCGAAGAAGGGAAGCTGGCAAGCCGCGGCATGGATTCTGTCTCGACGGTTCCCCAACCGATGGGGCAAAGAAACCGCCTTGGATTCGCTTACGCAACAGGGACAACCTCAGCGTATCATCTTGGACTTTGGGAAACGAAAGGAAGAAAAAGAATGACCCTGTACGCTCCCGATGGTTACCTTTACGAATGGGAACAAGCCGCTTTCTCTTCCCAGCCACTGATCGTCCAAGGGTATCACCCGCATTCTGCCCAATGGCATCTTCACGATTCCTCTGCCCGTTTTCGCATCTTGACGTGCGGAAGGCGTTGGGGCAAAACCTTTGCCTGTGTGGCTGAGATGATGAAGCAAGCCCTGGAACATCCACGCTCTCTTTGCTGGTGGGTGGCTCCCTTTAACCGTCAATCCCTGATTGCGTACCGGTTAGCAAGACGTGCCTTGTCTCCCTTTATCCAGAAGGCCTTTAACGGTTCGTTGCGCTTGGAATTAACCAATGAATCGGTGCTGGAGTTTCGTTCCGCCGCCATCCCGGATACGCTCCGGGGGGAAGGGGTGGATCTCGTGGTCGTCGATGAAGCCGCTCTGGTTCGAAGAGAAGCCTGGGAAGAAGCGCTGCGTCCGACCCTGACGGATACCGGGGGAAGGGCGATTTTTATATCCACGCCCAAGGGCCGGAACTGGTTTTATGAACTGTTTCTGCGCGGGCAAGACCCCAAGTATCCGGAGTACCAAAGTTTCACCTTCCCGACCTCTTCCAATCCCCTGATTCCCGCCTCGGAACTGGAAGAAGTGAAAAGCACCTTGCCTGATTCAGTCTATCAGCAAGAGTATGAAGCCGTGTTCTTGGACGAAAGCGCGGGCGTCTTTCGCAACATTCACGCCTGTATCCAAGGGGTATGCGAACCGCCCCAATTCGGAAGAGAATACATCCTTGGCGTGGACTTGGCACGGAAAACGGACTATACCGTCTTGACCTGCATGGATGTGAAGGAGAAAAAGGTGGTGGCCTTCGACCGGTTTAATCAGGTCAGCTGGCAATTCCAAATCGAGCGGATTGTCCAGATGGCTCAGCAATACAATGACGCCCAAGTCATTGTCGACTCTACCGGATTGGGCGATGTGGTGATGGAAGCCTTGGAACAACGGGGACTGTACGTGGAAGGTTTTCATTTTACCCAACGCAGCAAACAGCAGTTAATTGAGAATCTGCAACTGCTTCTGGAGCAGGAAGAAATCCATTTCCCTGATATTCCGGACTTGATTCATGAACTGGAGATTTTCGGCTACGAGATGACGAAAAGCGGCAACATGACCTTCAGTGCCCCACCGGGCGCCCATGACGACTGTGTGATGAGCTTGGCCTTGGCTTGTTGGGCATTGAAGGAACATGCACCGATGCAGATCTTTGTTTAAGCAAAGAAAGAGGTGAAACCATGTTCAACTTAACGGAACGACTCAAGCAGTTTGAAAAGAAAGCGGCTCCGACGTTCCTCACTACCTGGACTACGGTCCGCACCGACCCGGAGTATGATTTAACCACGCTGACCGATGAAGGCTATCGCAAAAATAGCATCGCTTCGGCTTGTGTCACCATGATTGCCACGAGTGCCCCTGAAGCACTGTTGAGAGTCTATCGCCCGACGGATCATGGTTTGGAAGAGGTTCCCGATCATTGGCTGGTAAAACTCATCCAACGTCCCAATCCCATGCTCTCTTCCTATGAATTGTGGGAATGGGTGCATACCTTCTTGAATACGTCCGCGAAGGTCATGGTGGCCAGTTCCCGCCGAGCAATTGACAGGGGTGAGCCCATGACGGAACTGGAACAGGAAAACCGCTTGGACAAACGGCTCAGAGTGTATATACGGCCCAAAGTTCTGGTGATTGATGAAGTGGGCTACCTCCCCCTGGATAGCTTGGCAGCCA